>DFKO01000182.1 GCA_002373855.1 Lachnospiraceae bacterium UBA3643 | reverse complement strand
TCATCGTATGTCTTTGTGTTTCCGTTTAATTTAATTGTAATCCCCATATTTTTTCTCCTTTTTGAGTTTTCAATTTATCATAACGGGTAATTATATCAGATCATCTGACCCCGTATCGTCTTCCGATTTGTTTAAAGCCTTCTCAATTGCTTTTATCAGCTGTTCCTTTGCCGGCGGCTTCAAAATATAACCGGCGGGATTTTTTGTTATGGCGGACATGATCTTCTCTCTGTCCGATACACCTGTCAGAAATATTACCGGTATAGGCTCGCCCTCAAGCCCCCTGATCCTCTCAAAGGTCTCCACGCCGTTCATTCCCTGCATATTATAATCAAGCAAAACCAGATCCGGCCGCTTCATATCTATCATCTTAATAGCCTGCTCACCCGATTTTGCAAGCTGAAGATTATAATTATCACTCAGCATCGATTTGATGTTTCTGAGCATCATGCCGCTGTCATCCACCACCATGATATTAGATTTAGGCAAGAGCTCCTCCTGCTGCCTGTCATTATCCTGTGCATCATCAGGCTCTATCCCTGATATGATATTCCTGCATGTATCAAGGAGCTGGATATTTGTGATAGGTCTTAAAAGCACATGAACCCTTTCGCTAAGGCACTTGTCACTTATAAACGGATAATTTTCCTTGCTGACGATGACCAGCTTATGAACGCTGGGATATTTTTCGGATATGAAATCAAATATCCTTGATGTGTCAGGCTCTACTTCGGTAATGCAGATCACAAACAAAGATGGATTGACCACCCTGGATATCATACCAAGGCTGCCTGCATCAAACGGGCTGACCTGAACATTTAATTTCTCATCGAGAAATCCGTATATATCCTTAAAGGCAAACGAAAAATCTCCTGTTAATATTACTTTCATTTCAAACCTCCACCCTGAGAATAGGATTCTGTTATCCGTTCTATCAGCTCGGCGCAGTCATCGGCCTCAAGATTCAAAACCGCATTTTTAAGTTTCTTTAACAAAACCCCGGTCTCTTCATCAACAATATATGACTCGATCCTGTCCATGACACTATCGGCTGTATCGGTGTCCAGCTCTTCGACTGCCGACAGCAGGAGCTTTAAATCATCCTTCAAGGTATCAATATCTGTCCGAACAGCATTTTTGTCATGACTGTGTTTTTCATCATAATACTGTTCAAGACTTTTTCCGATACTTCTCCATTCAGTGATGAAAACAGGATGTATATTATATATATAATCTGCTTTGTCTTCACCCGATGCATTTTCCAGGAGCTGTGCCAGTGCGGATATCTGCATTGCGCCTATTATGGCGGAGGCGCTCTTCATGGAATGAACCTTAACCCTGTAATCCGAAAAAGCTTTTGTTCCATCCTTTGCATCTGATGACAGCTTTAGCTTATTATATATTTTATCGAGTTCATATGCATCATTATCGTATATTGCGACAAAGCTACCTATCATCTCATCCAGTGCATATATATCACCGATCTTTTCGATCGCCGTATCCCAGCTTACTCCGGTTATATCGGGAAGCGATGAGTTATCCTTTATATTTTCTTTTATAATGTATGAAGAGGAATTGTCCCCGGCTTTTGCATTATCATAAAACCAGCTTCCATCCGGAAGATATTTTTCAAATATCCTCTCCAGTCTGTCCATCTTCACCGGCTTTGAAAGATATTCATCAAAACCTTTTTCAAGATACATCTCACGGACTCCATGGAGTACATTAGCCGTAAAGACCACTATGGGCGTATCATGATTGACTGACAATAGATCAGATTTAATCTCCGATATGATCTCCGAGCCGTTTACGTCAGGCATCATATCATCCATAAAAATGATATCATATTTTTCTTTTTTAAGTATTTCTTCCGCGCTTTTTCCGTTTTCAGCTGATGTAATGTTCATACCGGTATCCTTTAAGAGAGCCAGAAACAGCTTTCTGTTAAGGGGGTTATCATCACACATAAACACCCTGACACCGGGAGCACTTATCTTACGGTCTGCCGTTTTTTTGCCCATGCGGCTTTCTCTCAGCGCTTCGATATCACCTATCGGTGTTTTGTCGGATATCGCCTGTTTTAATTTAAAGGAAAAAACAGAGCCCTTCCCAAACTCGCTCTCCACATTTATCGTACTGCCAAAAAGCCTAAGGAGCTGGAGAGTAATTGATAGTCCGAGACCTGTCCCTTCAATATCCCGGTTTTTTTCTTCATTGATCCTTGCATATTTTTCAAAGAGACGGTCCATATCCTCCTTTTTGATGCCGGTTCCCGTATCCTTTACGGACACATCAAGGACGACCTCTTCTCCCTGCAATTTCCCTGTTATATTTAATGTGACCTGTCCTTTCTCCGTATATTTGATTGCATTACCGATCAGATTAACAAGGATCTGCCTGATGCGCACATCGTCACCGATCAGCTTACGCGGAAGATCTTCATCAAGCTTTAGCAAAAGCTTAAGCCCCTTTGCATCCGCCTTTATCTTCATCATCCTGATAACATTATCGACCATCCCGAAAAGATCATACTCCGAGGACATAAGCTCTAACTTCCCGGATTCTACTCTGGATAAGTCGAGAATATCATTTATAAGTGCCAGCAAAGTGTTTCCGGAACTCTCTATATCGGCAGCGTATTCCCTTATATTCTTCTCTTTGGATTCCCGAAGTATCAAAGAATTAAATCCGAGAATGGCATTTATCGGAGTCCTTATCTCATGGGACATATTTGCGAGGAATCTGCTCTCAGACTGTCTCGCAAGCAGTGCCTCATCTTTATCCCGGTTAAGCCTGATGATATCCCTGATAGTATTAAACATAGACATCATCAACAAAAATATCAGTCCGAATTCAAGCAAAAGAGTATGAAACTGATCTGATTTATTCAGATATATAAATATCTGACCGGCTGCGGTGGCAAGCACGACGATCGTCCCGATAGCGACAAGGATATAATCCCTGATATCACCCTTTACGAAATCCTTTATCATCGTTGCCATCATCAATATAATCGCCGCAACAGCCACCAAAGCCATAAAGATAAAGGTTTCCGAGAAATCCCTTATAGCACTTACATGAAGTATGATGCATATTATGCTGTTGATAATATCCGCAATACAAACTACTCTGTATGCTTTTGTATATCTGTATTTCTGAATACTGTCAAGATAGATACAGAAGGTCATCGGGAGAAGCAACAGCATCAGAAAGGTCACATCGTTTATGACGGATAATGCAGGAAAGATTATCTGACGCAGATTTGAATTGGCGATAAGCCATATGCTCGCAAACACCACCACAAGTCCCAGATATGTCAATTCAATTTTTCTGCGGCTTCTGATAGCGATAAATACTGAGGATACAGTTACGAGTATACCGAGCATCAAAGTCCAAAAAGCCACAAGCTGATCCATGCCCTGCTGCTTGATAAGCATATACCAGAGTCCCATCTTCTCTCCGATATATACGGAATAGATCACACCTGAATATGAGGATAACGTAACCGTTTCATATGTGATATATTTACCCACATCGCCCGGAAATATAGGGCACATCACATAAACCGGCGGAGTGTACTTGCCGGTATGTCTTGTGGAAGCTGTTGAATAAGATACTCTGAGCTCATCGCCGACATAGATTTTGATATCCTGTCTCGCACCCTGAAAGCACATATACGGATGGGTTACGGCATCATCTGTAAGAAGCGTCCTTACCCTTACCGTCTCTCCTCTCCCGGCATCAACCTCTGCGGGCAGCTTGATAATACCGACTCCGCCCTCGCTGTCTATCAGCTCCCACTCTCCGTCATATACGGCAAAATCAAGATCAAGAGACGGCGCATCCAAAGGTGCAAGGGTCAATCCGTAAATTATGTATCCGAATATCAAAATAAATAATACAGCAAAACTACACTTAATAAATTTCATTATCATATCCCGGCAGTCCACTTCTATACAATGATAAACGGCTGCTCCTGTCTGCCGCTCACAGCCTTGACGCCCTTTATCTCGGTTCTGAAATAATCAAGCATATAGTCAACAAATATTTTCTCAAGTCCGTAGTGGGATGCGTCAATAATATTTATGCCACGGGCCACTGCGTCTATACCCTGATGATGGGATATGTCTCCCGTTATAAGAAGTTTTGCGCCTGCCTTAAGAGCTGCGTCTATCATGTCATGGCCTGAACCGGGACAGATAGCTGCAATGTCGATTACTTCATCAAGATTGCCGTAAACCCTGACACCGTCAAGATGGAACAGTTCCCTTACGCTGACTGCCACATCACGAAGTGTCATCTCATCCTTAAAAAATCCAACCCGGCCTATGCCTTCCTTGCCGTATTCATCCTCGTATGTCACATCAAGGACAGAGCGGTTTACAAGCCCCAGTATATCGGCGGCCTCCTCTGCCATGGTAGAAACATCAAAATTGGTATGGGTGGCATACAGAGCTATACCATTCTCGGCAAGCTTAAGTATGCGTCGTCCGATAAAATCCGTCTCGCCAATCTTCTTTAATCCCTTAAATATAAGTGGATGATGGGCAATGATCATGTCGGCATTTTCCTTTATGGCAAGGTCAACGACATTATCGGTTGCGTCAACGGTTATTACCACTTTCTTTACCGGAGCATCAAGATGCCCTACAAGGAGCCCGGGATTATCCCAATCCATCGCCATGTTGATGGGAGAATTTTCTTCAAGTTTGTCTATTATGTTTTTTACTGTTATTTCTGTTTTCATAAATTATTTTAAATATTCACTAATATCCTTATCTAATGAATAAATTTCTTTCTTAATAATTGAATCATTATTTACATAATCATTTCTTAAAAGTAATTCAATTTCATTACTATCGGAATGATATATTATAGAGAGCATCGCACAAGCCGTACTGTCATGCACACAATGACTTGAAATAACCTCATATGATCTTCCATTATATGCATCAATAATCTGTTCACCTAAAAGAAGCTTTGTACTTATATCCGATATCGGATGTTCATTTCCATCTAATATTTCTTTGATTTCAATAAGAGAAGAACGATCTGCCAAAACATTCTCGTCTTCAAGCTGAGTTATAAATACATTTGCGAATTCATCCATACTTTCTTTTTGCACTTCGTCAACACGTTTTATATATTTATAAACCAACCCAAGAAACACACAATATCCTACTATTAAAACGCAAACTACAATTAAAAGGACTTTTAATAGCGGTGGTAGTTTTTTCCTTTTTTTCTTCTTTTTACCTTTAGCCATTACATTTTTATAGATAATGTTCCAATGCCTTATCAATAACACTTAACTGATGTTTCAGCTCTGTTGTTCTCGATATAACTGAATCAGAAGCCTCTGCATTATCAAGGTTTTTAAGCAAGCTTTTCGCTATCACTTTCTCTTTTTCAAGTCTTGTTTTAAGAGCCGGGTTCTTTTTTGCCAGTAACATAGGTCCGTATATTTCATCAATATCTTCATCACCGGAGCTTAATTCTCCGGATGACAATGACCATCTTATATCCCCGTTTGTTTCATTTGAAGAAACGACCTTATCCGCAGAAATGATTTTATCGGCAGGAATGACTTTATTCACATTTTCCGCAACGATTATCTCGTAATATTTTCCGTCATCATAAAGCGCGTCTTCATCTGTGATTCCGAATCCGAGTTTTCTAATGGTACGCCGCACTCTTTCCGCTTCCGACTGAGGGCTTAAGATAAGCTTATCAAGTTTTTTAACCGTATCAGGATATGCGGTCAGGATCGATTCGATCAGTTCGCCGCCCATACCTGTTATGACTGAAGCATCTGCCTCGCCGGGCTTAAGCTTTTCAAAGCCATCGGAAAGTCTCGTTTCAATATGATCCGCAAGTCCCGCTTCTCTTATATTTTTAACGGCTCTCTCAAGAGGTCCCGTCCTCACATCCATGGCAAGAGCCTTTTTATAGGCTCCGCTTTTTACTAATGTAATGGATGTGAAACCGTGGTCACAGCCGATATCGGCGATAACATTGCCGTGACCACACATGTCACATATTCTCTTTAATCTTCCGGATAACCTGATATCACTGCTCATCAAACAATTAACAAAATAATCTCACAAAAATTTTTTTCTTTATTAATCAAGATAATCCTTGATCCTCTTGGAGCGGCTGGGATGACGGAGCTTACGGAGTGCCTTGGCCTCGATCTGTCTGATACGCTCACGTGTTACGTTAAATTCCTTACCGACCTCCTCAAGGGTTCTTGCCCTGCCGTCGATAAGGCCAAATCTGAGTGTGAGTACCTTTCTCTCACGCTCTGTAAGGGTATCGAGGATCTCATTAAGCTGCTCATTAAGCATGGTCCTTGCAGCTGCATCAGAAGGAGCAAGTACATTCTCATCGGGAAGGAAATCTCCAAGGTGCGAATCCTCCTCCTCACCGATAGGTGTCTCAAGGGATACGGGATCCTGTGAAATCTTCATGATCTCACGAACCCTGTCCTCTGTCATATCCATCTGGGCTGCGACCTCTGCGGGAGACGGCTCACGGCCAAGTTCCTGGAGGAGCTGACGATTTACTCTGACGA
>DFKO01000216.1 GCA_002373855.1 Lachnospiraceae bacterium UBA3643 | reverse complement strand
TGATGAAGGTTCGTAACCTTGGACGCAAGTCCCTCGATGAAGTACTTGCAAAGCTTAAGGATCTCAACCTTGAGCTCAGACAGTCAGAGGAATAATCTGACATTATAATGTTAGTCGTCCGGTAAATCCATAAGAGTGCGGATAGCTATAAACCTTTAAAGTTTTAATGGATTAACAATATGTTCGGTATGTAAGACCAAAGTGCGAAGCCGGATATACCATGAAAGGAGAACAGAACTATGGCAATGTACAGAAAACTTGGCAAGACATCAAGCCAGAGAAAAGCATTACTCAGAAACCAGGTAACAATGCTCTTAAACAACGGTCGTATCACTACTACTGAGGCAAGAGCAAAGGAAATCCAGAAGATAGTAGAGCCTATGATAGCACTCGCTGTTAAGGAGAAGGACAACTTCGACGAAGTAACAGTTAAGGCTAAGGTTGCTCAGAAGGATAAAGACGGCAAGAGAGTAAAGAAGGAAGTTGACGGCAAGAAAGTTACTGTTTTCGATGAAGTTGACAAGACAATCAAGAAGGACAGACCTTCAAGACTTCATGCAAGAAGACAGATGCTCAAGACTCTTTACTCTGTAAAGGATGTTCCTACAGAGAACCAGGGCAAGAAGAAGGCTACAAAGACAGTTGACCTCACAGCAAAGTTATTTGATGAGATCGCTCCCAAGTATGCTGACAGAAACGGTGGATATACCAGAATCGTTAAGATCGGACAGCGTAAAGGTGATGCTGCCATGATGGTTATCATTGAGTTAGTTTAATCTTAAACATGATAATTTTTAAAAAGCGTACAGAAATGTACGCTTTTTTCATAGAATGAAATAATAACAGATTTTGTTATTTTGAAATATATACAGGAAACATAATGGCATTTATAGAGACAAAAAAACTCGCATTTGAATATATCAGACGGGATGAAGAGGGCAACGTTGAGGGCATCACAAGGGCCGTTGACGGTGTAAATCTTTCTGTGGAGCAGGGCAGCTTTATCTCCATACTTGGTGCCAACGGGTCCGGCAAGTCTACTCTTGCGCTTCATCTCAATTCTCTGCTTCATCCTACGGAAGGTACCGTGACTGTTGACGGTATGGATATAACTGATGGGAGCAAATCCTGGGACATCAGGAGGACTGCCGGGATGGTATTTCAAAATCCCGATAATCAGATAGTCGGTTCTATTGTTGAGGAAGATGTCGCATTCGGTCCTGAAAATTTAGGGCTTACATCCGGTGAAATCTTTAAGAGAGTAAACGGGAGCCTCGCTCTGACCGGCATGGATGCTTTTAAACATAAATCACCGTCTGCTCTGTCCGGAGGTCAGAAACAACGCCTCTCGATTGCTGGCGTACTCGCCATGCACCCTAAGTGCATCATATTTGATGAAGCAACTGCCATGCTTGATCCTGAAGGCAGGGCTGAAATCCTCTCATTTGTCCGTGAACTAAACCGTAAACAGCATATCACGGTTATCTGGATCACTCACTTTATGGAGGAGGCAATAGACAGCGATGCTGTATTTGTAATGGACTCAGGCAGGATCGTTCTCTCCGGTAAACCCAATGCCGTTTTCTCCCAGGTAGAGATGCTGACCAATATCGGACTGAGGGTTCCGCTCGCTACGAGACTCTCTTATGACCTCATAAAAGAGGGGGTACCACTTAACAGAGGTATCCTGGATATGGAATCATTAGCCGGTGAACTAATTAGGGCAAAATTAAATTCAAATTAAATAAATAATACATTATCTTGAGCGTTTGAAAAATTAAAACATACATTACACTGATATTTAATTAATAATAAATATATTCAAAAGAGTTATAACACGATTTAATAAAATGAAAATCATCATTAATCACGTGACAGTTGAATATGATAAAAACCTTCCAAATTACTCAAAGGCCCTTGATGATATTAGCCTGATAATCAATGAAGGAGATTTTCTGGGGATTGCCGGCCATACAGGTTCAGGCAAGTCTACACTGATCCAGTTGATGAACGGACTCATTAAACCATCTAAAGGTAATGTGTATTTTGAAGGTGAGGACATCTTTGAAAAGCGTTACGACAGGAAAACACTCAGGGGTAAAGTAGGACTTCTGTTTCAGTATCCCGAGTATCAGCTTTTTGCAGAAACTGTATTTGAGGATGTATGCTTTGGTCCCCTTAATATAGGTTTTGACAGGAAAGCGGCAGAGCTCAGTGCATATGATGCCCTGAAATCCGTCGGTATGCCTGATGACCTTTTTTACCAGTCACCGTTTAATATGTCAGGCGGCCAGATGAGACGGGCAGCTCTTGCGGGGATACTTGCGATGAAGCCTGAGGTACTCATACTTGATGAGCCCACAGCGGGACTCGATCCCGGAGCCCAGCAGAGCATATTGGGTATAATAAAGAAACTCCATGAAGAGAAAAAGATTACTATAGTACTCGTTTCCCACAACATGGATGATATTGCGGAATATACAGACAGGATGATCGTCTTAAATAAAGGCAGGAAAGTTCTGGATGGATTGACCAAAGATGTATTTATGGAAAAGGATATACTTAAAGAAGCGGGACTGAGTGTCCCCCAGGTCACCGAATTATGCGGGATGTTAAATAAAAAGGGATTTCCCATAAATCAGGATCTCATCAGATATGAAGATGTAAAGAGGGAACTACTTAATATATTAAAATAAAGATGGAACAGTAAATTGATCAGAGATATCACACTCGGACAATATTATAATACGGATTCCTTTCTCCACAGGCTGGACCCGAGGACAAAGATCATCGGCACGATAGTTTATCTCGTGACGCTCTTTTTGTATATGAATCCGTATGTATATGTATTTGCCCTGTTGTTTCTCGTATTAATGATCCGTAAATCAAATGTGCCCTTTAAATTTATGATACGGGGACTGAGGGGCATTGCTTTTATAATGATCATGACAGCTCTGATAAATATTTTCACTGTCCCCGGAGACACCCTGTTTATGATAGGTTCATTTCCTGTGGCAAAGCAGGGAGTCAGGGTAGCAGTATATATGATATTCAGACTGTCTTTTCTCATCATTGGTTCGTCGCTCCTGACGCTGACCACGCCGCCGGTGAGGCTGACTGACGGGCTGGAGCGGACATTCGCTTTCATGAAGATATTTAAAGTACCCGTTCATGATATGGCCATGATGATGTCCATAGCTCTCAGATTCATACCTATCTTAATAGAAGAAACAAATATCATTATGAAGGCCCAGCTATCTCGAGGTGCCGACTTTGAGAGTGGCAGCCTCTTAAAGAGGATAAAGAGCCTGATGCCGGTGATCATCCCCCTCTTTATAGGTGCATTTAAAAAGGCCAATGATTTGGCGGATGCAATGGATGCGAGATGTTACCGGGGAGGCGTAAAGCGCTCCAGAATGAATCCTCTGAAATACAAAAAAGGAGATTATGCGGCTTATGCAATGCTGGTACTTTACGCTGCTGCCATCATTTCTCTTGGAATATATGCAAAATATCTGCCGTTTGGCAATGACATACTGGGAATCGGAGCGAAGTAATGGGCAATACAAACGAACCGATTAATGAAAAAACAAAAAGAAGAATAATGATAAAGGTTGCGTACGACGGCACGGATTTCCATGGCTGGCAGTTTCAGAAAGGCCAGCGTACAGTGGAGGGCGTCCTAAATGAAGCACTAACCGAAACACTCAAGGAAGATATAGAGGTGATCGGCGCCAGCAGAACAGATGCAGGAGTACATTCCATGGGAAATATAGCTGTATTTGATACCTGCGCCCGTATCCCTGCAGAGAAGGTGCCCTATGCATTAAATCAGAAGCTTCCGGGGGACGTTCGAGTGGTGGCAGGATATGACGTGGCGCCGGATTTTCATCCCCGTAAGTGCGATACAAAAAAGACATACGAGTATCACATTTTCTGCAGCCCCTTTGACAATCCCCTTAAATCGAGACATGCTCACTGGACATATGAAAGCCTCGATGAAAACAGGATGGACAAGGCGGGTAAATATCTTGAAGGAGAGCATGATTTCACATCCTTTTGCAGTGTAAATACCCAGTCGGAGTCAAAGGTCAGAACCATATATGATGTAAATGTGAGACGAGCCGGAGATGAGATAATAATCTCCGTTACGGGCAGCGGATTCCTCTATAATATGGTCCGCATAATAGCCGGCAATCTTATGGAAGTGGGAAGCGGCAAAAAGGAGCCGGAATCCATAAAGCAGATCCTTGAGGCAAAAGACAGGACGGCAGGAGGCATCACAGCACCTGCAAAAGGTCTGGTGCTTAAGGAGTATGAATTTATAGAAAATCCTGTTATAAAAATTGTCCGCTAAATACAGAATATTTTAGTTGACATGAAGAGCCAACTTAAATATAATATAAATCTGTGGCGGCTTGACTGCTTTTTTGTTAAGCCGTGGTTTTGAAGGTTGTAGTACGACCTTATCCGGCTTGTGCGCCAGGGGTATGTGCCCGGACATCACATATTACAGCGGCAAGGCAGAGACGGATCCGGTATATGATCTTTAAAATGTATTTTTTCATAATATAATACGGAGGAAATTTCAATGAAGACTTTTATCGCAAGTCCTTCAACTATCGAGAAGAAATGGTACGTAGTTGATGCAACGGGATATACATTAGGACGCCTTGCAGCAGAAGTTGCAAAGGTATTAAGAGGTAAGAACAAGCCTACTTACACACCTTCTATAGATACAGGTGACTACGTGATCGTTACTAACGCAGCCAACATCAAGGTTACAGGTAGGAAGCTTGATCAGAAGATGTATTACAAGCATTCAGGATATATAGGCGGACTCACAGAGACAACTCTCCGCGAGATGCTTGCAACAAAGCCTGAAGAAGTTATCGAGCATGCAGTTAGAGGAATGCTTCCTAAGGGACCTTTGGGAAGAGAGATGTTCACAAAGCTTCATGTATACGCTGGTGCAGAGCATGCACACGCAGCACAGAAGCCCGAAGAATTAAAGTTCTAATCTAATAAAGGTCGAAAGGAGATAATAAAATGGCTAAGAAAGCAGCTGCAAAGAAGTTCTACGGAACCGGCAGAAGAAAGAAATCAATCGCAAGAGTATTTTTAACACCCGGTAAGGGCGAGATAACAGTAAATGGCAGAACACTTGATGAGTATTTCGGTCTTGAGACTCTTAAAGTAATCGTAAAGCAGCCCCTCACAGCAGTTGACGCTGTAGAGAAGTTTGATGCTTACATCACAGTAAAGGGTGGCGGATATACAGGTCAGGCCGGTGCTGTTCGTCACGGTATCGCAAGAGCACTCCTTCAGGTAGATGCAGATTACAGACCTGCACTTAAGGCAGCAGGATACCTTACAAGAGATCCTCGTATGAAAGAGCGTAAGAAATACG
>DFKO01000186.1 GCA_002373855.1 Lachnospiraceae bacterium UBA3643 | reverse complement strand
CACTGGGAGATGAGAGCCTGCTTGACGAGGCCCGTCACGGGTATGAGTTTTTAAGAGATAAATGTATAGATAAGGTAAACGGCGGTGTCTACTGGTCGATGACATACGACGGAAAGCCTGAGGATACCACAAAGCATACATATAATCAGGCATTTTGTATATATGCTCTGTCATCCTACTATGCGGCCAGCGGAGACACGGAGGCTCTGGACCTGGCATACAAATTGTTTGATATTATAGAAGATAAATGTACAGACGACCTTGGATACATGGAAGCGTTTACCGCGGACTTTAAGCCCGAGAGCAATGAAAAGCTGTCGGAAAACGGTGTCATGGCAGACAAGACCATGAACACTCTCCTCCATGTATTTGAGGCATACACCGAGCTCCTCAGAGTAGATGAGAGGCCGGCGGTAAAGGAAAGATTAAAGTGGATGATGGATGTCTTTGCGGACAAGATGTACAATCCGTCCCTCCACAGACAGGAAGTATTTTTTGACAGAGAGTACAACTCTCTCATAGATCTCCATTCATACGGTCACGACATAGAGACATCGTGGCTCATAGACAGGGGAGTCGATGTGGTCGACGACCCGGCATACAGAGAAAAGATGACGCCGATCACAAAAGATCTGGCAGATAATGTATACAAGGTAGCATTTGACGGTCACTCTCTTGCAAACGAGTGCGAGAGGGGCAAGGTTGATGAAAAGAGGGTCTGGTGGGTCCAGGCCGAGACCGTCGTAGGCTTCATAAACGCATACCAGCATGCAAGGGACAGGGAGGAATACCTCGACGCTGCCATGGCAGAGTGGGAATTTATCAGGGACAGGCAGATAGATCATCGTCCCGGCTCCGAGTGGTTTTCGGAGGTGTCACCTGACGGTGAGCCCAATCCCGCCAAGGAGATAGTAGAGCCCTGGAAATGTCCGTATCACAACGGCCGCATGTGTCTGGAAGTTATGGAGAGAATAGTATGATAAACAGTGTTACCATGAGTGATATCGCCAAAGAGCTTGGCGTAAGTACGGTTACGATCTCAAAGGCCCTCTCCGACAAGGACGGAGTCAGCGAGGCGCTGCGTCAGAAGATAAAGGATAAAGCGGAGGAGATGGGATACCGGTACAATTCCATGGCCCGTTCCATGAAGGACGGCGTCAGCGGTAATGTAGGTGTACTTGTCTCTGAGAGATATTTTTCCGACAATGCATTTTATTCCAATCTTTATAAGAGGAATGTGACCGATCTGGCAGCCCTCGGGTATTCGTGCATTCTGGAGATAATCACAAGGTCTGACCAGGAGGAGGGGATCCTCCCCAATATGGTGATAAATAACAAGGTTGACGGTATAATAATACTCGGACACCTCAGAAGTGCATATATCGCAAAGATTGCTGAGATAGGACTCCCCTATATATTCGAGGACTTTTACGATCAGAAGTCAGATGCGGACTCTGTCGTATCCGATAATGTGTACGGATGCTACCAGCTGACCAATTACCTGATCAAAAAAGGATTTACAAGGATGGCCTTTGTGGGCAGCATCAAGTCCACAAGCTCCATCATGGACAGATATTTAGGATATTATAAGGGCCTCCTTGAAAATGATATCCCTTTAAGAAAAGACTGGATAATACCGGACCGGGATGAGATATCGAGTTTTGACAGGGTAGCACTCCCGGATGATATGCCGGAAGCTTTTGTGTGCAACTGTGACGAGGCGGCGTACAAGCTGGTCCTCCAGTTAAAGGAGGCGGGATATGATGTACCCGGACAGATATCGGTGGTTGGATTTGATGATTTCATATATGCATCCTTCAGCTATCCGAAGCTCACGACCTACAGGGTAGGACTCGAGACCATGAGCGAGACTGTGGTTGATGCCATTGTAAAGAAGATCAAGGATCCCGGATACCGCATAGGACGAAAAGTTGTGGGCGGCAGCATAGTAATAAGAGAATCTGTAAAATAATATGAGTCTGTTTAATAAAAAGAAAAAAGAAGTATACGGTGAGGACTGGGTCAGCAGTGCGGTAGAGGCGGAAGGAGAGATCACATCCGTCGCAGACGAGAGACTGAAAGTTGCAGAGACAGTATCAACCACCCTATCTGAAGAAGAGGAAGAGTACTGGGCAGAGATGACAAAAAAACGTCTCGCAAGTGAGAAGGAGACAAGGATCCGTATAAGGGCCGCAATCATTATATTTATAATAATGTGCATCTCACTGGTGGCGCTCCTTATATGGTACTCCCATACAGGCGGCGGAGTATTCCCCTGGAGATGTCCGTTTAAACACTGCCCGTTTTGATTGCAGATCATTATTTTAAGGAGAATAAATATGGCAAGAATAGTATCCGATTCGTCGGCTGACATGCTTAAGTTTGAGGGAGTGGATTTTAAATCCGTACCCATGAGCATATCCACAAGCGAGAGGACATTTACAGATGATGAACTTCTCGATACCGGAGAACTCATCGATTATATGGAAAAGTATAACGGAAGATCGTTTACTGCATGTCCCGGAACCCAGGCGTGGCTTGATGCTTTTGAGGGAGCGGATGTCATTTATGTGGTGACTCTTACAAGTGCACTTTCAGGTACATACAACTCTGCACTTGTTGCGGCAGACATGTATATGGAGGAGCATCCGGGCGCAAAGATACATGTATTTGATTCTCTTACTACGGGTCCCGAGATGAGACTCATAGTGGAAAAGATTGCCGAGTTTGACAAGGCAGGCAAGAGCTTTGAGGATATCGTGATGCTGATTGAGGCCTATAAAAAGCAGACCGGAATATTCTTCTCGTTCAGATCGCTTCACAATCTTGCACAGAACGGAAGAGTAAAGAAACTGGCAGCGGCAGCAGTCGGAGTGCTGGGTCTGCGCATCGTGGGTACAGGCTCGCCTGAGGGAACCCTTGAGGTAAATGCCAAGAGAAAGGGCGATAATCACGCGGCAGCTGAGATATTCCACCAGATGGAGGAGAGACATTATAACGGTGGCAGGATCCGTATATGTCATACCGATAATGAAGAGCTTGCAAGGAAATATATTCATATTATCAAAAAGAGATGGCCGGACTGCGATGTGAAGGCGTATCCTTCAAGAGGACTGATAGCATATTACGCCGAACGAGGTGGTATAATACTGGCAGCAGAGCTTTAGGAGATATACGATGCAGTTTTCAGTTAATTACGGCATGGGAAGCAACAAAAATTACATAACAGGAATGAAGCCGCTCATTAAAAAGAAGGCACTTTACTCGGATACCACATCAAATTATGTATCGCCCATGGAACCGTCTCCGTATGGTATAGTGACCATCAAATTCCGTACGGCAAAGAATAATGCTGACAAGGTACTACTCGTATCCGAGGGCAAGAGCCATTACATGGAGATAGTGGAGTCAAATGAGCTGTTTGATTATTATTCCCATGATATACAGCTTGAGGATAAGATATTCTCCTACCATTTTGAGGTATATTCGGGCAATATGATGAACTGCTACGATGTCAGGGGAGTTTCAAGAGAGCCGATGGATGATTACAATTTCGTGATCATCCCCGGATTTAAGACACCGGACTGGGCTAAGGGCGCCGTCATGTACCAGATATATGTGGACAGGTTCTTTAACGGCGACAAAACAAATGATGTGGAATCAAGGGAATACAGCTATATAGGAGACTACACATCAAGGGTTGATGACTGGAATAAATATCCGGCGGTAATGGGCGTGAGGGAATTTTACGGCGGTGACCTGCAGGGCGTGATAGACAAGATGGACTATCTTGAGGAGCTCGGTATCGAGGTCATATATTTCAATCCTCTGTTTGTCTCTCCCTCAAACCATAAATATGACATACAGGACTATGACAATATAGATCCCCATTTCGGAAAGATAGTATCGGACGGCGGCGAGGTGCTCCCCGAGGGAGACATGGAAAACCGCCATGCCACAAAATATATAAACAGAGTGACAAACAGGGCCAACCTGGACGCGTCCAACGAACTGTTTGCAAAGGTTGTGGAGGAAGCTCATAAGAGAGGCATCAAAGTGATCCTTGACGGAGTGTTCAACCACTGCGGCTCGTTTAATAAATGGCTGGACAGAGAACGTATATATGAAGACGCCGAGGGCTATGAAAAAGGCGCCTTTATAACGGGAGACAGCCCGTACAGAAATTATTTTAAGTTTTATGATGAATCAAAATGGCCATACAACCATACATACGACGGATGGTGGGGCCATGATACACTGCCGAAACTCAACTATGAGGCATCACAGGATCTTTACAATTACATCCTGGATATAGGTAGAAAATGGGTATCGCCTCCGTACAATGCAGACGGATGGCGTCTTGACGTGGCAGCGGACCTGGGTCATTCACCGGAATTCAATCATAAATTCTGGCGTGATTTCAGAAAAGCGGTCAAGCAGGCCAATCCTAACGCACTCATACTCGCCGAGCACTACGGAGATCCAAAGAGCTGGCTCATGGGAGACCAGTGGGATTCTGTCATGAACTACGATGCATTTATGGAGCCTGTCACATGGTTTCTCACCGGAATGCAGAAGCACAGCGACGATTTCAGAAATGACCAGCTTAACAATGCTGCAAGCTTCTGGGGGGCAATGAAGCATCATAATGCGAGATTTGCCATGCCGTCTATGATGGTAGCCATGAACGAGCTGTCAAATCACGATCACTCAAGATTCCTGACCAGGACAAACAGGCGTATAGGCCGTGTTAACAATCTCGGTCCGGAGGCTGCCAATGAAGGCGTGAGCATACCGGTAATGAGGGAGGCTGTGCTGCTCCAGATGACATGGATCGGTGCTCCTACCGTATATTACGGAGATGAAGCCGGAGTGTGCGGATTTACCGATCCCGATAACAGAAGGACGTACCCCTGGGGTAATGAGAATAAAGAACTGATCGAATTCCATAAGAAGATGATCTCCATAAGGAAGAGATACAGTGAATTTAAGACCGGATCGATTAAGTATGTCGGTGAGGATTTCGGATATATAGCATACGGAAGATTTAACAATGACGGACAGAGCCTGATACTCATCAACAATTCCGATGAATCGATCTCAAAGGATATAACGGCATGGACACTGGGCATACCTAAGGATGCGACGATGACAAGGCTCATGATGACCGATGATTACGGTTTTGATGATACTCCCATAGAGTACAAGCTGGATGCCGGTCACATTAATGTTATTCTGCCAAAGCACAGCGGAATGGTGCTGAGGCATGAGGGTACGTTATTATAACCGGGACAAATATGAACAAATTGTTAACAAAGTGTAAATAGAATAAAAACAAAACGATTCTTTATGCACTTTTCATAAAAAAAACACAATTGTGAATTATTTGTTATCAAAAACTTGAAATCTTGTATTTGCTATGTTAGTATATGCAATGTAGGTGGCAAGGTGCCACCTGTAATAAACATTTTTTACACGGGAGGTAAAAAAGCAAAATGAAAAAGAGATTATTAGCTCTTACAGTAGCAATGATCATGGCTGCATCTACACTTGTAGCATGTGGCGGAGAGACAACACCTGATGC
>DFKO01000009.1 GCA_002373855.1 Lachnospiraceae bacterium UBA3643 | reverse complement strand
CTGTATCCCTTGAGGGTAAGGGGCAGAAAGCTCCTTACCATCAGGGTGAAGTTGATATTCAGAGCAAGGAAGCCGTTGAAAATGCAGACAGAAAAAGATTTGATTTCGTTAACGGCATAGTAAAAGAGACAGAAAACAGAAAGACGCTTACAAAAGACAAGAACAAGGGGGATGCGATTGACAAGATCGTGACCAACCCGGTACTCGGACTGCTGATCTTTGCCGGAATAATGTTCCTTGTATTTTATATCAGCCAGACTACGGTCGGAACCTGGCTTGCGGACATCCTCGTAGGCTGGATAGAAACCTTCCAGGGATGGGCCGGAGAGCAGCTCGGTGATGCAAATCCCCTCCTCTACGCATTACTTATTGACGGTATCATCGGTGGTGTTGGAGCGGTTGTCGGTTTCCTCCCCCTTGTTATGGTTATGTACTTCCTGATCGCTCTTCTTGAGGATTGCGGATATATGGCGAGAGCAACTGTAGTACTTGATCCCATCTTTAAGAAAGTGGGACTTTCAGGAAAGTCAGTCATCCCCATGATCATCGGTACCGGATGTGGTATCCCTGCAATCATGGCATGCAGAACCATAAAGAACGAGCGTGAGCGCAGAAGTACAGCGATGCTTGCGACATTTATGCCCTGCGGTGCAAAGCTTCCCGTTATAGCACTTTTTGCCGGAGCATTCTTCCCTGAAGCAACATGGGTAAGCTTTGTATGCTACATGGTAGGTATACTCCTTGTGCTTTTTGGAGCCCTGTTAATTAAAGCAATCACAGGTATGAAATACCGCAAGAGCTTCTTTATCATAGAGATGCCTGAGTACAAAGTTCCCAGCCTCTGGTTTGCGATTAAGAGCATGCTCGAGAGAGGTAAGGCCTATATCGTAAAGGCCGGAACGGTTATCCTTGTATGTAATACAGTAGTTCAGATTATGCAGTCATTTAACTGGAACTTTGAAGTTGTTGAGGAAGGAATGGAGAGTACATCTATCCTTGCCGGTATCTCCGGTCCGTTCTCAGTGCTGCTCATACCGGTTGTCGGTATTGCATCATGGCAGCTTGCTGCGGCAGCTATTACAGGTTTTATTGCAAAGGAAAATGTTGTCGGTACGATCGCAACAGTATATGGGATCACAAACTTTATCGACACAGAGGAACTTGAGCTTATCGGAGAGGGTCATCCTGTTGCAGTGGCAATGGGTATCACAAAAGTTGCAGCCCTTGCATACCTCATGTTTAACCTTTATACACCTCCCTGCTTTGCGGCACTCGGCGCCATGAACTCTGAGATGAAGTCAGCAAAGTGGCTCTGGGGAGCAATAGGTCTACAGCTTGCAACAGGATTTACAGTAGGCTTCCTGGTATACCAGATTGGAACACTTATTACAACAGGTTCTCTTGGAGCAGGATTTGTCGGAGGACTCATAGCTATACTTTGCTTCGTTGCAATAGTTATCTGCCTGATAAAGGGAAATGAAAAGAAGATGGCTGCGGAGTACAAACTCAGCTAATTAGTAAAATTAATGAACCAGACTATTTCAAACATAATTATATTCCTAATCCTTTTAAGCATTTTTTTCTTCTCCTTCAAAGGTACGGTCTCTCATTTTAAGGGTGAGGGATCGTGCTGTGGAGGTGGAGGAAAAGATGTGAGGATGAAACCCGGAAAGTTAAAAAAGGTCGTAGTCACCAAGATAATAAAAATAGGCGGAATGCACTGCGAACATTGTTACACGAGGGTTTTTAATGCATTAAACTCCATAAAGGGAGTAAACGCAAAAGTGAAAGGAAAAAAGGGAGAGGCGATCGTAAAATGCGACAGATACATAGATGACGCTGAATTGATCCTGACAATCACTAAACTGGGATATGATGTAAATTCGATAAAAGATAAATAACTAATACAACTAAAATGCAGGCTTAAACGGTCTGCATTTTAAATGGTCAGATGGTTAGCGAATACTAACTAAAGGAGAAACGAAAGTGTACCTTGAGATAAAAGATGTAAAGAAAAGTTACGGACAGGACGGAAGCTACGTCCAGGTTTTAAAAGGAGTCAATACAGGTGTGGAAAAAGGCCAGATGTGTGTTATACAGGGCACATCCGGATCGGGTAAATCCACACTGCTTAACTGTATCGGCGGACTCGATGTAATGGATAGCGGGTCTATTAAAGTAGACGGGATGGAGGTATTTGGGCTTAAAGGAGATGCCCTTGCCAATTACAGAAGAGATAACCTTGGGTTTATCTTTCAGTTTTATAATCTTGTGCCAAACCTGACTGTGAAAGAGAACATACAGGTTTGTGAATATCTGACTGACGCTCCCCTAAATATAGACGATCTCATGGAAACGCTGGGACTTACAGAACATCAGAACAAGATGCCGTCCCAGCTCTCCGGAGGTCAACAGCAGAGATGCGCGATAGCAAGAGCGCTTGTAAAAAATCCAAAACTCCTGCTCTGTGATGAGCCTACAGGTGCCCTTGATTCAAATACATCAAGAGACATTCTGGTTCTCCTTGAGGAAATCAACAAAAAATACGGTACGACAATGCTGATCGTAACTCATAATAATTCCATTAAAAACATGGTGCATAAGGTTATTTTCCTTAAGGACGGTCTTGTAAAAAAAGAATACCTGAATGAGACCAGGGTTCCTGCCCGCGAACTGGAGGACCTGTAATGAGAAAGATATTACGCAGGAGGATTCCGAGGGAAATCAGGGAAAACTTTTTCAGATATCTGGCTTTGTTTGCAATGATTGTATTCTGTATGTTTATAATCATTGCTCTTGTTGATGCCGCTGAGACTATCGTTCAGGGAACTGAGAAAAATCAGCAGATGACTCACGTGGAGGATGGTCAGATAACGGTATTTACAAAACTTACGCCAAAACAGATAGAGCAGATAGAAGACAAAGGGGTAACAATTGAAGATCACTTCAGTTTCGATATTGAGCTGGATAACGGATCGGTACTCAGAGTTTTTGAAGTGAGGAAGAGCATAGATACGCTTGCTCTTGATTTTGGAAGAGAACCTGAAAAAGATACCGAGATTGCCCTTGAGAAAAGATATTGTGAGGAACACGATATTCAGGTTGGTGATGAGATTGCAATTGCCAATGATGTTTATACCGTAACGGGTATAGGAACTACAGCCGATTATGATGCTCCTTTCAGAAAATTCTCTGATACGGCAATTGACAGTAAATTATTTGGCATAGCATTCCTCACAGAAGGAGGGTATAAAAAAATCTTTGAATCAGGCAATACGGTTACTGAGGATCTGACATACGCATTTATATTAAATGACAGTATGACTTCCGATGAGCTTAAGGATATGATTCGCGATTTTCCTTTTGACTATAAGGAGGTGGAAGATCCTTATTATCAGGAGATGCTGGCTGATACATACGGCAAAAAAGATGACATTCAGGATGGAATAAACGATCTTGTCGATGGAGTAAAAGAACTAAAAGACGGAAGCGAAGAACTACTCGATGGTTGCGGAGAGCTTAAGGACGGACTGGGCGAGCTTAGTGACGCAGGAGATGAACTGTATGATGCGGTAGATGATGCATCAGCCTCAGTTAAACCATATGCTGCGATGATGCCGGAAGTATATGGAGGCGCAGTAGCGATACGCGATGCTGTAGAAGAGTATACAGACGGGGTTGATGAGGCATATGACGGAACAGGCGAATTGTATGACGGAGCAAATGAACTGACCGATGGAGTTAATGAACTCTACGATGGTGTAAAGGAACTTCAGGACAAATCAAATGAGATGATAGATAAGTTCTTTACAGAAGGTCCTGATAATATCACATCATTTGTATTAAAGGAAGAAAATGTCAGAATTGGCGGAGCGGCCGGAGATGTGATCATCAACAAGCTTGCAGGAATGGTTGCGGGAGTGATCCTGATAGTCCTCTTTACATATGTTCTTTCGGTATTTGTAATTCACCAGATACAGAGGGAGAGTAGCGTTATAGGAGCCCTTTACGCTCTTGGAGTAAAGAAAAAGGATTTGCTCAGCCATTATATTGCAGTGCCGACAGCAGTTTCATTCCTTGGAGGTCTTGCCGGAGCGGCATTGGGATTCAGTAAATACGGATGCGAGTGGCAGATGGCAGACAGTTATGCGTATTATTCAATACCCGCCATGGATAAGGTTATACCGACATATCTGATCATTTACTCGATCGTCATGCCGCCTCTTGTATCAGTGATAGTTAATACACTTGTGATAAACAAGAGACTTTCGAGAACAGCCCTTTCGTTGATCAGAAATGAACAGAAAACCGGCCGTACCGGAAATATAAATCTTGGCAGGATGAAGTATTTAAACAGGTTTCGTATCAGGCAGATGCTTAAGGAAAGGCGGGTTGCGTTTACTGTTGTATTTGGTATGTTTATCTGCCTTCTTATCCTTATGCTTGGACTTGACTGCTACGTACTTTGTGAAGGCATAGGCAGATTAAACAGTGAAGATACCCATTATGAATATATGTATACATACAAATATCCTACAGATGAAGTACCTGAAGGAGGCGAACCGTGCTATATAAACACTCTGAAAAAAGAAAAAGACGGATACAGCCTGGACATCACTGTGATAGGCATCGACGAAGACAATCCATACTATGATGTTGAGACGGTCAAGGGTAAAAATAAGATAATCGCAAGTGAAGGAATACTGACCAGATACGGGGTGAAAGTCGGAGATAAAATCATCTTTTCCGATAATGCAGAAGGTGTGGATTACGGATTTACAATAGCGGGTTCAACGCCCTATTCCGTAGGCTTATCAGTGTTCATGGATATAGAAAGCATGCGTGAACTCTTTGGCGAGGAGGATGATTACCATAATGTTGTGCTTGCTGATCATGAACTTAATATTGAAGAGGGCAGACTTTATTCGGTCCTTAAAAAATCTGATGTCGAAAAAGCTTCGGATATTTTTGTGGATCTGATGGCTCCGATGTTCACCATGATGATCAGTGCATCTACCGTGATTTTCTGTATTGTCATGTATCTCATGATGGCAGTGATGATAGACAGGGCATCATTTGGTATATCTCTTGTAAAGATATTCGGCTACAGGCGTAGAGAGCTTAAAAAACTTTATCTCGATGGAAACAGATTTATTGTGATCATAGGAGCGCTTATTGGTATCCCTGTTTCAAAATTGTGTATGGACGCAATTTTCCCGTCATTTGTGCCGAATGTTGCGTGCCCGGTACCGCTTCAGTTTAAATGGTATTTTTACGTGATCATATTTGCGGGAATACTTTTATGCTATGAAATTATCAATATGCTTTTAACCAGGAAACTGGATAAGGTAATACCTGCTGAAGTACTTAAAAACAGGGAATAAAAACAAATATATGAAGGAGGAATGAAATGGATTTAGGAGAAGTTAAAGCAGACAGGGAGGCAAAGGTTTCATCCATAAACGGTGATACCAGATTTTTAAGCAGAGTAACGTCTATAGGTATTACACCCGGATGTGTACTTAAAGTCATTCGCAATGATAAAAACAGGCCTGTGCTTGTATTTGCGAGAGATACAATGATTGCTTTAAACAGAAATGAATGCAAGGGAATAGAAGTGACGGAGGTAGGAGCATGACAGCAACAATTGCATTACTCGGACAGCCTAATTCGGGTAAATCAACAATATTTAATGCATTGACCGGACTCAGACAGCATGTAGGAAACTGGCCCGGTAAGACAGTTGAGAAAAAAGAGGGCAGCTTTATGCTCGATGGAAAAGAATACGCTGTTGCAGATCTTCCCGGCTCGTACAGCCTGACTGCAAACTCTGATGAAGAGGTGATCACCAGAGAGTATATTGCATCAGGAAAAGCTGATGTGGTATGCATACTTGCCGACAGCTCCCAGCTTGAGAGAAGTCTCTTTATGATGGCTGATTACGCCGGCATCAATGTGCCCAGTTTTCTCGTTTTAAATATGGCAGACGTTGCTGCAGATCAGGGCAAAAAGATTAATACAAAGGTTCTTGAGGAAAAGCTCGGAATCCCTGTAATTTCTCTCTCTGCCACAGATAATAAAAAATATGATGAATTTTACAACGCTATGAACAGAGCAATAAAAAACAAGAGCCTGATCAATGTATCAGGTCTTGAAAAGGAACTTGAGAAGATTAACGGATACAAAGAGATCAGGGACCTCATTCCCGAAGGGAAAGTAAATAATTATTCATCAATGTGGCTTGGAGTAAAAGCCATTGAGAATGACAAACTGGTAGTAGAGAAATTAAAGGAAGTTCTTTCTGATAAAGAAGAGGAACAGCTGGAAGTAATCCAGAATATGTCAGGCGGAGCCCTTGAGACAGGAAACAGCAAGTTTGCGTGGATTGATGAACTGTTAAACGGTGCTCTTTCAGAGAAAAAGAATCAGGTAAAAATAGGAAAGTTAGATAAGATTTTCCTTAGTCCTGTGTGGGGGAAACCGGCAGTCGTACTCACAATCCTTCTCGGACTGATCGGCTCGTTTATACCGGCTCTTCCTCTCATGGGAGTCGGAATGGCATTTGGTGCATTGAAAACACCTGTTGCATCGTTACTTGCATCTTTAGGTGTATCGGAAATATTAATTACAATTGCATGCAACGTTATTATTCAGTCTTTCCAGTATATTTTCCAGATGCTGGGATTTGTATTTGGAGTACTGCTTGTATTCGGACTTCTCGAAGAGGTTGGAATTATGGCCAGGATATCTTATGTATTTGATAATACGATGGCAAAATTCGGACTCCAGGGTAAATCTGTTATGCCTTTTCTAATCAGTTTTGGTTGTACGATGGGTGGCGCAGCCGGAACAAGAGTTATCGACAACTGGGGCCAGAAGGTACTGACCATAGCCCTTGCATGGGCAGTTCCCTGCG
>DFKO01000023.1 GCA_002373855.1 Lachnospiraceae bacterium UBA3643 | reverse complement strand
TATATACAAACAATTCAACTGTTCAATATGGAGCTCTTTTGTCAGAAACACTGAATGTTCCTCATATATGGCATATCAGGGAATTTGGCCGTAGGGATTATGATATAGATTTTTCATATCCTGAGAAAAAGAGAATAGGATATTTCAGAAAAGCATCAGCTGTCATAGCTATTTCTGATGCCATCAAAAAATATGCGGAAACAGAACTCTGTCCCGGGGCTGAAATAAAAAGGATATATAACGGCATTTCTTTATACAAACCGTTAAAGAAAGATTTTAATAAAGATAAACCCATAAAGATTGTATACTCAGGAGCATTACAGGCCGGTAAAAATCAGATAGAACTCCTAATGGCAGCATCATCGCTTATTAGTAAGGGAAAAAAAGACTTTAAACTATTCCTTATAGGCGACGGAAACGAATATAAAGACAGTCTGAAAGCTTATGTAAAAGATCAGGGTATTGAAGAGTATATACATTTCATGGGATACAGAGATGATGCTCGGGAGCTTCTTGATGATATGGATTTAGGAATCATCTGCTCCAGGTCCGAAGGATTCGGACGGGTAACATGTGAATACATGGAGAGTTCCCTGCCTGTTATAGGCGCAGCTGCAGGCGGAACCACAGAGGTAATAGATGATAATGAGACCGGATTCTTATATCCTCTCGGAGACAGCAATGCTCTTGCCGATAAAATATTATATTTTATAAATAACAGAGATGCCCTCGAAACCATGGGCAGGAAAGCATATGAAAAAGTATACAGGGATTTCTCTTTAGAGAGAAATACTGATGAGATGTATAAGGTATTTAAGGATTCATTAAGAGAAAAATAAATGTCAAAAGATATCAACATTCTATTTACTTCGGTTGGTAGAAGAAGTTATTTAATTAAATATTTCAGGGAAGCCATAGGTGAGAAGGGCAAAATCTATGCCACAAACAGTATTGAGCATTCAACAGCTTTTAAATATGTTGATGATCATGCTGTATCGCCATTGATTTACAGTGAAGAATATATTCCATTTTTGCTGGATTGTTGTAAAAAATGGGATATCAAGGCAATCATCTCTCTTTTTGACATTGATCTGATGGTGCTGGCAAAAAACCGGGACAGGTTTGAGGAAATCGGGGTAAAGGTCATCGTTTCAGATACAGAAGTGATAGATAAATGTAATGATAAATGGCATACATTTAATTATCTGAATGAAATAGAAATAAAAGCACCACGGACATATATTGATTTATCAGCTGCAATAAATGATCTGGCACAGGGTATCATTTCGTATCCGGTTATGATAAAGCCGAGATGGGGGATGGGATCCCTGGCAATCTTTGAGGCAGACAATGAAGATGAACTAAAAATCTTTTACGAGAAATCAAAAAAAGAAATTAAAAACTCATACCTTAAATATGAGGCGGAATATGATTTTGATAAATGCGTACTGATCCAGGAAAAGATAAAAGGTCAGGAATACGGCCTCGATATTATCAACGATTTAGACGGCAATTACATCAACGCTATAGTAAAAAAGAAAATGGGCATGAGATCCGGTGAGACAGACTGCGCTGTGACTGTTGATGATGACCGTATTAAAGAGATTGGCAAAAAAATATCAGCTAATCTGAAACATATTGCAAATCTGGATACAGATATATTTGTGACAGAAGATGATATTTATGTACTTGAAATGAATGCAAGATTCGGTGGAGGATATCCCTTCAGCCACATTGCAGGCGTTGATTTACCTAAGGCAATCGTTTCTTGGTTAAGCGGTGAAAGTATTGATATTAGTATTCTGACTGCGAAACCGGGAATAATTGCCCAGAAAGAAATAGAAATAACGACATTATAATATATGAAGACAGCACCTGTTGTCATACCTACTCTTAACAGGTATGAGCACTTGAGAAAATGTATAGAATCCCTGGCAGCCAATAAATATGCCATAGATACAGATTTATATATTTCTGTTGACTATCCCCCTGCACCAAAATATGAGGAAGGATACAAAAAAGTACTTGAATATGTTAATGGTACTATAGAAGGTTTCAGAAATGTATATGTCTTTATCCAGAAAGAAAATCTGGGACCCAGTGAGAACGGCAGGTTTCTGTATGATAAAGTCTGGGAAAATACAGACAGACTGATATACACGGAAGATGACAATATATTCTCTCCTAATTATCTTGAGTATATGAACGGTATGCTTGATAAATATGAGGATGATAGGGAGATATTTGCCATAAACGGATATTTGTGGCCGGTAGATTTAACGAAAAAAGACGGAGTATTTAAGACGGGATTTTTCAGTGCATGGGGTTGCGGATTGTGGAAATACAGGCTGGAAGAGTTTGCTAAATTCAGAAGAGAAGATATAGCAAATTATCTGAAAGATAAGAATAACCGCAGGGCAATGAAAGAGTGGTCATATCATGTATATAAAAACGCACTCTATATTGCAAGTGATAAATATTACCTCCCGGTATACAGAATGAATTCTGCAGAAAAAGAACTTAGAGACTCTGATTTTATCATAGCAATCTATCTGTTTATCACAGGTAAAAAGACAATAATACCGTACCTGTCAAAAGTACGAAATATGGGACACGACGGCACAGGAGAAAACTGCGATACTATTGGTGGTGATGCATTTGATCTTCAAGAGATTGATGAAAAGGACTCGTATGAAATTACGGATGCTGTAATACCGGATAAAAACGAAGCCAAAACATTACAACATTTTTTTGATGATAAAGATTCAGTCAGTTTAAAAGAACAGTTAAAACTATTGCTGATGACTTTAAAACTGTAATAAGGAACAATATGAGAAAAAAAGATGAAATAATAAATGTAACGAGATCTGATATGCCTCCCATGGAGGAATTTATTAGTGAGATCAGTTCTCTCTGGGATACCAGATGGCTCACAAATATGGGTGAGAAACATATCCGTCTTGAAAGTGAGATTAAGGACTATTTAAAAGTCGATAATGTCACACTTTTTTCCCATGGTCATGCAGCCCTTGAACTCCTTTTGCAGGCTATGGATTTAAAAGGAGAAGTGATTACCACACCTTTTTCATTTGCATCGACGACTCATGCTATAGTCAGGAATGGTTTGACTCCTGTCTTCTGTGATATCAAGGAAGATGATTATACTATCGATGAGACAAAGATAGAGGGACTGATCACATCAGAGACATCTGCCATATTGCCGGTTCATGTATATGGCCAGATCTGCAATGTTGAAGCAATAGAACAGATAGCAAAAAAGCATAATCTGAAAGTAATATACGATGCGGCCCACACATTTGGTGAACAGGTAAAAGGTACCGGTGTAGGAAATTTTGGTGATGCATCAATGTTTAGTTTTCATGCCACAAAAGTATTTCATACGATTGAGGGCGGTGCGATTACTTCAAAGAGCAGGGAATTAAAGGATAAGCTTTATTATCTCAAAAACTTTGGCATACAGGATGTAGACTCTGTACCGGATGTCGGGGCCAATGCCAAGATGAATGAATTTCAGGCAGCAATGGGACTCTGCAATCTCCGTTATCTTGATGAAAAGATTGCAAAGAGAAAACAGATATATGAAAGATACATATCCCGACTGGAATCCCTTGACGGCATAAAACTGTTAAGATACAGGGAGGGTATAAAGCCTAATTACGCATATTTCCCTATTGTAGTTGATCCTGATATCTTTGGTGAGACAAGGGACGATATATTCGACAGATTAAAGAAAAATAATATTATCTGCCGTAAATATTTCTATCCTCTTATCAGTGATTATGAATGCTACAGAGACAAATTCCCTCATGGCGATACACCTGTGGCGGATAAAATATCATCGAGGGTTCTCACACTGCCGATTTATGCCGAATTACCCCTTGATGTGGTTGATGAAGTGTGTGAGACAATAGCTGAAATGGTAAAATAAGATTTTGGAGAATTCAGATATGGTAACCGATTACAAGAAACCTATAGTCATTGCTGAGATAGGCTGCAATCATATGGGCAATATGGATATTGCTCATGAAATGATTAAAACGGCAGCAATTTTCTGCAATGTTGATGCCGTAAAATTTCAGAAAAGATGCCCGAAAGAACTGCTCACACCCGAGCAGTACAATGCCCCTCACCCTCATCCCGAAAATTCATATGGCTCTACATATGGTGAGCACAGAGAGTTTTTAGAGTTTGATCTTGATCAGCACAGGCAGTTAAAGGAGTGGTGTGAGGAAGCAGGGATAATCTATTCCACATCTGTATGGGATATGACCAGTGCAAAGGAGATTGCATCACTTAATCCGGTATTTATAAAGATTCCTTCGGCATGCAATACCCATTATGAGATGCTCGAGTGGCTCTGTGATAACTACGAAGGTGAGATTCAGATATCTTTTGGCATGACTACTCATAAAGAAGAGGAGGAGATAATCTCGCTTTTTGAGAAAAAGGGAAGGGCAAAAGATCTGGTAGTATACAATTGCACTTCAGGATATCCGGTGCCGTTTGAGGATGTATGTCTCCTTGAGATCAACAGACTCCGTGAGTCGTATGAGAGCAGAGTGAAGGCGATCGGTTTTTCCGGACATCATCTCGGTATCGCAGTTGATGTATCGGCATATACACTTGGTGCATCATATATAGAGAGACATTATACTCTGGACCGTACATGGAAAGGTACAGATCATGCAGCATCTCTCGAACCTGATGGTGTCAGAAAACTTAAGAGGAATCTTGAAGCAGTTTATAAGGCCCTCAGATACAAAAATGAAGAGATTTTGCCGATTGAGCAGGTTCAGCGCAATAAATTAAAGTATGTAAAGCATTAATAATCGGGACATGATGATGACAAATATAGCATTTATACCTGTCAGAGGCGGAAGTAAATCTATACCTCTGAAAAATATTAAATTAATATGTGGCAAACCTCTTGTATACTGGACAGCAAAGGCTGCATGTGAATGCAGTCATATTGATGATGTATATATTGCGACAGACAGTGATGAAATAAAAAAGGCTGTAGAAGTATTTTGCAGTGAGGAATCGGATATTTTTTCAAAGCTTCATGTAGTAGACAGGTCTGCAGAAAATGCATCCGATACCGCTTCAACAGAATCTGCTATGCTCGAGTTTGTACAGGGCAGAGAATTTGACAATATTGTACTGATCCAGGCTACATCGCCGCTCCTGACAGCAGATGACCTAAATGGAGGGTTTGAGTTATTTAACATAGAGGGTACAGACAGTGTTCTCTCTGTAGTCAGACAAAAAAGATTCCTTTGGAATAATGATGAAAACGGCATTGCATCACCATCCAATTATGATGTATATAACAGACCGAGACGCCAGGACTATGAAGGTTATTTAATGGAAAACGGTGCCTTTTATATCATATCTCGTGATGATCTGATAAAGAGTAAAAACCGTTTGTCCGGAAATATAAGGGCGTATGAGATGCCTGAGGATACGGCAGTTGAGATCGATGAGCCTGAAGATTTCATTATGATAGAATCTCTTATGAAGAGAAGAAACAGTCGTAGTGGTGACAAACAGACCGAAATAAAAATGTTTCTCACCGATTGTGACGGTTGCCTTACTGATGGTGGAATGTACTATTCCGAAAAAGGTGATGAACTTAAAAAATTTAATACCAAAGACGGAATGGCATTTAAACTGTTGAGAGAGCATGGCATATTAACAGGCATTATCACCGGAGAAAATGTAGATTTAAACAGGCGAAGAGCTGAAAAATTAAAACTCGATATTTATGAGCCCGGATGTA
>DFKO01000002.1 GCA_002373855.1 Lachnospiraceae bacterium UBA3643 | reverse complement strand
GGAGCCGGTGTCACTGCAGGTGCAGATGTTACCGCCGGTGCAGGTGCCGATACCGAAAAAGGCGTTCCCGGTATAACTGTGCTTACAGGCGTCGCCGGAGCCGGTGTACTCTGGGGTACAGGCTGCTGTGCAAATGAGGGTACCTCCTCAGGCTTTGTCTCCACTACGGGAGCTGCCGCTACAGGGGTACTCTGAACCGGTTTCTGAGCCGGTGCCGTAGCCGCCGGTTTCTTTAAGAAATCAAGCTGAGCTTCAAGATGAGATACATCTTCCTTCTTTTCATATACTGCTCCAAGCTTAAGGGCTGTGTCACCAATCGGTTTTCCCGTTTTCTTGGCATCTTTTGCAAGCTGTTTAAAGTATTTTTTTACCTCATAACCACAGTTTGCACAACGCTTTGTTGACTCGTCTACAATATGTTTACATCCCGGGCACTCAAGCATTGCCATGGTGTAATCCTCCTTTGATACTTTTGTATATGTTGTATATTTTTAAACCGTAAAATCTCCGGTCTTTGTTTGAATTTCAACCATTCTATTATAATTTAATTAAACGGTAAAAATCAACAATATATATTAGCAATAGATTTTTAGTGATATATTATTGTTTCGATTTTATTATTTCTGTCAGATTTTCTTCGGCGGTCCTGCGTTTTGCATCTTCCGCCATTACATTTCTAATTATTTCAGCCACTCTGAGCCATCTGATCTCATCCAGGATTCTTTTCTCTTTTTCTTCCTGTCTTATCTTTTTCCCTTTTTCAAGGAGTTCTTTATATCTCTGTTCCTTATTTTGCTTTGCTTTTTCGTCGGCTTTTTTCCGTGCCCTTCTCTTCTCCATGGCCGTAGAGGCTCCCGGCACCGGTGCACTGCCCATTACCTTTGGAGCTTTTACGACAGGGGCCTGCAGTTTTTCTTTTTGTACCATGCTGCCACCGGCTCCGGCAGTCTCATATTCCTTTTCAAGGAATTCATATGCCTCTTTTGCCAGCATGTAATTTTCTATATTGATCTCCCTGTCGGGGTCATTTTCCGGCAGTACATCCGGATGGTACATCTGACACTTTGACCTGTATGCACTTTTCCATATCTCTCTGGCTCCATCCGTGTCTATGCCGAGGATGAGACATGCTTCATTATGGTTATTTATATTTGCCATTATTATAAATCCGCAAGCAGTTCCTTTATTACCTTATACATCTTTTCCACGGAGGCTATACCCATCCGCTCCCTTGATGTATGTATATCCCTTAAATCGGGACCGAATGATATACAGTCGAGTCCGTCCAGATTCTTTGCAAAAAATCCGCACTCGACTCCCGCATGTACTGTACAGATGGTCGGCCTTATCCCCGTCACTTTTTCGCATGCGTTTAAGTACTTTTCCTGAAGGGGCGAGCCGCTCTTAAACTCCCATCCGGGATAGTCGCCACTGACTGTCATATTAAATCCGCACATGCCTGCAACACATCCTACCTTTGAGACAAGGTCGTTTTTCTCGCTCTCCACGCTTGAACGGACGAGAAATGTAAATTTAATATCATTATCGCCTGTCGTACTCACTCCCAGGTTAAGGGATGTTTGTACGAGTCCCGGCAGCTCGCAGCTCATTTTCTGGATTCCGGCCGGTACTGTATACAGCATGTTTATGATATCTTTTGTCGTATCTTTATCCGCTATGCCATGTGTCACATTTTTTTCTGACACAGTGATATTAATATCAAGCTCCGGATCAGTGACTTTGTATTCATTATATATTTCAGCCGTATACTCTCCTGCTTTTTTGATTATACTGCTGACCTCATCAGTATCCGGTACGAGGATCTTTGCGCAGCATTCCCTTGTGATCGCGTTATCCTTTGTACCGCCGTCTATACCGATCAGCCTGATATCATGACCTGTATATATACCATGAAGTATCCTGCCCATCAGGACATTTGCATTGCCTCTCTGCCTGTCTATCTCACATCCCGAATGGCCTCCGGTCAGTCCCTTAATGTTTATTTCTATTTCATCACCGTCTGCTTTTTCTCTCTTAAATTCTCTTCTGACGGTTACAGTGGCTCCGCCGGCACATCCGCAGAGCAGTTCCTTTTCATTTTCACTGTCTGCATTTAGCATGAGGCGTCCTTTAAGGAGTGAGCAGTCAAATGCCTGGGCACCTATCATACCGACCTCTTCATCAACCGTTATGACTACCTCAAGAGGTGGATGCTTTAATGAATCATCAGCAAGGACAGCCAGTCCGCACGCAACTGCGATACCGTCATCTCCTCCAAGGGTTGTACCCTTTGCTTTCACAAAACCGTCTTCCACAAAAATATCCAGGCCTTCCTTCTCCATGTCTTTTGATATGTCTTTATCCTTTTCACATACCATATCCATATGACCCTGAAAGATTACGGCCGGATGATCTTCATATCCCTCTGAACCGTCTTTATATATGACGATATTTCCAAGGGCGTCCCTTACGTATTTAAGATTTCTCTCTTTTGCAAATGCTTCTATGTAATCTGCTATTAATGCTGTATTACCCGATCCATGGGGTATCCCGCATATATCCTCAAAATATTTAAATACATCCTTTGGCTCAAAATTCTCAAGTATTCTTCCCATTTT
>DFKO01000099.1 GCA_002373855.1 Lachnospiraceae bacterium UBA3643 | reverse complement strand
GTCCACTCAATACGGTCTGCAAATACATTTGGAGTAGTCATCTCTACTGTAGAAGGCAGGTTAATGATGACGGGATTTTCTTTTGATGCACCCCATGTCTCAAGGACTGCCTCGCATACTTCAAGTGCATATTCAGGCTCTGTACCTGTATAGCTTTCAGGAGAGTACTCAAGGATGATCTTTCCTGAGAAATTCTTTGCTCTCTCCTTGACCATCTTGGTTCCGTCAATGGCTATCTGTTTTATTGCCTCTTTATCTTTGCCAAATACCACATCTCTCTGAAGTGTTGATGTGGAATTATATATATGAACTATTGCCTGAGAGCATCCCTCTATGGCTTCAAACGTCCTGTCTATCAGTTCTTCTCTGCACTGGGTAAGGACCTGAACCACCACATCATCCGGGATGAGCTTTCTGTCGATCAGTTCTCTTAAGAAATCGTACTCGATCTGGCTGGCGGCAGGGAAACCGATCTCTATCTCCTTGAAGCCGATCTTTATCAGGTACTCAAACATCTCAATCTTTTCAGATACCACCATAGGGTCGATTAGTGCCTGATTACCGTCTCTTAAATCCACGCTGCACCATATAGGAGCTTTTTCTATCTCCTTGTTCGGCCATGTTCTCTCCGGAAAATCCATAACAGGATTTCTCTGGTAACGCTTGTAGTTCAACATATCCAACAGCCTCCATATAAATATTAATAAAGCCCACTTTATTTTAAATAAAGCGGGCTCTCATCATTTACTCTCCAAGTCCGTCCTCAATCGCCCGGACAAGTCCTGCAAGTGCTTCTTCTTCGTCTTCGCCCTCACAGACAAGTTCAATCTCGTCTCCGCATTTAACACATGCACCAAGTACACTGAGCACACTCTTTGCATTCGCGATATTATCCTTGAATACAAAAGTGACCAGCGATTTGAACTTCATTGCCTCTTTGCATAGATTCCCTGCAGGACGCAGATGCAGACCTGTGGGATTTTTTACTGTAACCCTTTGTTTAACCATACGCATAACCCCCTAAGCGTCATCGTTAATTATATCATACCCCTATTCCACAAGCAAACTTATTACAAAACACTGTTTGTAATCAGGTCTGCCAGTTTCTTTGCTTCTTCCTCAATCATCTTCTGATCTTTACCCTCGATCATGACACGGACAAGAGGCTCTGTTCCCGAAGGACGTATGAGCACTCTGCCCTCCCCGTCAAATTTCTTTGTCAGGTTTTCAATGGCCTCCGCAATCTCGGGATAGTCCATATAACTGTCCTTTTTATGATTGGGAACCTTTGCATTTACGAGAGCCTGAGGCAGGACTTCCATGATTTTTGCCAGTTCGGATAGTTTCTTTCCTGTTTTTACCACTACCTCAAGGAGGTGCAGTGCCGACAAAAGTCCGTCGCCTGTAGTATTCTCATCCAGGAATATGATATGTCCCGACTGTTCTCCGCCCAGATTTGCTCCGATTTCCTTCATTCTCTCAAGAACATATCTGTCGCCTACTTTAGTCTGTTCTATATCTATTCCCTTTTCTTTTGCCATCAGTGAAAAGCCCAGGTTGCTCATTACAGTCACAACTATCTTGTTGTTTTTAAGCGTGCCCTGTTCTTTCATAAAGTTGCCGACTATCGCCATTATCTGGTCACCGTCGACCTTTTTACCGTTTTCGTCTACTGCCAGTAGTCTGTCGGCGTCGCCGTCAAAAGCAAGTCCCAGATCAGCCTTTTCTGCAACTACTCTGGCCATCAGCTCCTCCATATGAGTAGAGCCGCAGTTGGCATTGATATTTGTTCCGTCAGGATTGTTGTGGATTGCGATCACATTGGCACCCAGTTCCTTTAAGGTCTCAACGGACGTGTAATATGACGCACCCTCCGCGCAGTCAACCACAACCTTGAGTCCGTCCAGTTCCACGGGAACAGCTTTTAATGAATGGTTTATATATTCCTCTCTGGCATCGCTTCGATACTTGATCTTTCCGACACGGGAACCTGTTACAAACTTGATTCCCTTCATATCATTTTTAATGTATGCCTCTATCTCGTCTTCCATCTCATCGGGAAGCTTGTATCCGTCTCCGTCAAAGAACTTAATACCGTTAAACTCAACAGGGTTGTGGGATGCCGAGATCACAACTCCCGCATCTACTCTGTATCGCCTTGTCAGATATGCTACTGCCGGTGTAGGTACCACACCTACATATACTGCATTGGCTCCCACTGAACATACTCCCGCCATAAGGGCGTTGGCAAGCATATCTCCCGAAATACGTGTATCGCAGCCAACCATGATGGTAGGCTTGTGAGCTTTCTTTTTTGTTAATACTGTCGCTCCGGCTTGTCCGAGCTGCATGGCGAGCAGCGGAGTCAGTTCCTCATTTGCAACTCCTCTCACCCCGTCTGTACCAAATAACCTGGCCATTTTAGCACCTCCAAATATTTATTCTTCTTCGCTTATCTGTACACTGAGCTGGACATCATGTTCCAGAGTCAGTCCCGCAGGGAGACTAAACGATACATCCATGGAATATATGCCGTCCTTGATTTCATTTATATCTGCCATATTCATATAGTCATCTATATTGATATATCCCTTAATGTCTGCTGCCGTGATTCCAGTAAACGAATCACTGAGTCCTGTCAGAGCCACTGTAAATGTAGTGAGTTCCTCTCCCGCAGCGTCGCACAGCATAGCCTCTTCGTTTCTGGTTCCGTAGAAAGTGATATTCTCGACCGGGACATTAAACATCTTCTTTATGGTCTTTTCAATATTGACGCTGACAACCACTTTTCCGTCA
>DFKO01000106.1 GCA_002373855.1 Lachnospiraceae bacterium UBA3643 | reverse complement strand
GCTTCTGAAAACATCATACAAGGTATGCATGGGAAAAGTAGTGGGGTATTTTGAGTATTCGGATGATGAAAAGGCGATGGAGGCCCTTAAAGAGCAGGACAAGATAATGAAGCTCGAGGGGCAGGTGGATTATGAAAATCCAAAGCTTGTATATATGCTTTATAACAAAATGATAGACAGTAAAGTATTTCACACGCCGGAAGGCATACTGTACCTGGTTCATCTCCAGGATTATCTGAATGAGCAGCAGGATCTCTATAAAGACAATATATCGCCCATTAAGGTTGACGAATTCCTGCAGGGAGTGAAAGAGGTTCCGGTAAAGACCCCTGAAAAAACTGAGACAATAAACGGACCGGTAAACGGGACAGAAAAGCCGGATGCTGACGGGGACGATCCTTTTGAAGAAGAGCGAATGAAATATCTGGATAAGATAAGGATCCTTGAACTTGAAAAGAGCAAGGCCTACAGGACATTAAAGGTAAAACAGAGAAAGACGGACAATATCATCTACAAAATGATTATCGCATTTCTTGTAATGCTCCTCGTCATCATGTTTGGCATAAATATCGCCTCCGGTGGTCCTACCATATTAAACTACAGACAGCAGATACAGAATGAGTACTCCGATTGGCAAAAGCAGTTGGAAGAAAAAGAAAAAGAGTTAAACGAGAGGGAGAAGGAACTGCGGGACGCTGACTGATCAAAGACACAAAATAATTGATAAGAAAACACCGAATGTTCACATTTGTTTATTATAATCATTACAGTAAAACGCAGTGATATACAGAGAGGTTTGCATATGAAGATATTGGTTGTCGATGATGAGAGCAGGATGCGAAAGCTCGTCAGGGATTTCCTAGTAAAGGAAAACTATGAAGTGATAGAAGCATCAAACGGCGTAGAGGCAGTAGATAAATTTTATAATGACAAGGACATAGCCCTCATAGTCCTTGATGTAATGATGCCGGAGATGGACGGATGGGAAGTGTGCAGGGAGATACGTCAGTCATCGAAAGTGCCTATAATAATGCTGACTGCAAGGAGTGACGAGCAGGATGAACTCCAGGGATTTGAGCTGGGTGTGGATGAATATATATCAAAACCGTTCAGCCCAAGGATACTTGTAGCAAGGATAGAGGCTATACTGAGGCGTACCGGGGGTACAGGTGAGCCAACTCTGATAGAAGTGGCGGGGATAAAGATAGACAAGAGCGCCCATCAGGTCTTTGTGGATGACAAACCTGTGGAGCTGTCATATAAAGAGTTTGAACTTCTCACATATTTCATCGAAAACAGCGGTATAGCTTTATCGAGAGAAAAGATTCTCAATAATGTCTGGAACTATGATTATTTCGGGGATGCGAGAACCATTGATACGCATGTAAAGAAATTAAGGTCAAAGCTTGGAGAAAAAGGTAATCTGATAGCAACCATCTGGGGCCTCGGATATAAATTTTCTCCGGATAACGGGTAGCGGAAAATGACAGCAAAAGGTAAAAACATAAAAGCTTGCCGCAGCAGGACAATAAAGAGTCAGATAATATTGCGGTGCGTGCTTATCATGGCATGCACCGTTTTGTTTAACTGGTGTCTCAATTTCTTTTTCCTTGAGAGATACTACACATCGATTACAAAAAAGCATCTCCTTGAAGCATATGAGACCCTGAATGCATATAATCTCGATGATATGGAAGAGTCCGATATAGAGGACTTTGAAAATGATATGGGACATATATGCTTTACATATAACATCAGTTTTATAATAACTGATGCCAGCTCCAATACGGTCATCAGCTCTGTCAATAATCCCGACGAATTTAACCAGATGCTCCGCAGTCTGATCATCGCGACTACGTCCGATGAGCCTGATATCATAGAGGAGAATGATAAGTATATAGTTGCCAATATCCGGGAGCCTGACGGCGAGACAGACTATATCACCATGTACGGAACCCTTGATAACGGGGATTTCTTTATGGTCAGGTGCGCCACGGAGGGTATCAGGGAGAGTGCCATGCAGTTCAGACGTTTTCTGGTCTATATAGGTATCCTGGGACTCTTTTTATCATTTGCCTTAATATATTTTGTCACACAGAGGATCACGGCTCCCATTATGGAACTGACGGGCATATCAAAGCGCATGAAAGAACTTGATTTTACAGCCAGATATGAAGGTCATCACCATAATGAAGTGGATATCCTGGGAGAAAACTTTAATCAGATGTCAGATACCCTTGAGGCAACAATAGGACAGTTAAAGTCAGCCAATGCAAAGTTAAAGGCTGATGTAGAGGAAAAGACAAAACTCGATGATATGAGAAAGGAATTTCTTGCCAACGTATCCCATGAATTAAAGACTCCGATTGCCCTTATCTCCGGATATGCGGAAGGTCTTAAGGACATGGCGTGCGAGGATGAGGAGAGCAGGGAGTTTTACTGTGATGTCATCATGGATGAAGCAAAAAAGATGAATCATATGGTAAAACAGTTGATGCAGCTTAATTCCTTGGAGTTTGGAAATAATACACCTGACTTTGTGAGGTTCTCCCTGACAGACCTTGTAAAGAACTGTCTGTCATCAAGCGGTGAGATGATCGCGGCGCCAAAAGGCATAAATGTTGAGTCCGATATCCTTGAGAATGTATATGTCTGGGCGGATGAATATCAGATCGAGGAAGTATTCAGAAATTACTTTAACAATGCAGTAAACCATGTGGATGACAGAAAGCTGATCAGAGTCTCCATGGAGAGGATGGATGATTACAGGGTAAAGGTATCTGTATTTAATACAGGTAAAAACATACCGGAGGATTCAATTGGACGTATATGGGATAAGTTTTATAAAGTTGACAAGGCCCATACGAGAGAATACGGTGGCAGCGGCATAGGACTCTCTATCGTAAAAGCCGTTATGGAGGCCCACGGAGGCGGCTACGGAGTTGTAAATGAGGAGGACGGAGTCAGATTTTATTTTGTCCTTTCCGAAAAATAAATTGTTTATAAAAAGGGGTAAATCTGATAAAATATACTGTGGTTATTTTTATTGGAGACAGGTTAACGAATGGTAAGCTTTGTCATACCCTGTTACAGGTCAGAAAAAACAATTGAAAATGTGGTAAAAGAGATAGATGAAACAATGACGGGGAAAGAATACGAGATAATACTCGTAAATGATTCCTCGCCCGACAATACGTTTTCTGTAATAGAATCTCTGTGTAAAAGCCATGATAATATTAC
>DFKO01000129.1 GCA_002373855.1 Lachnospiraceae bacterium UBA3643 | reverse complement strand
ACACGGGTTGCATGATTTGTGATTGCCTTCTCCACAAAGTTACGTACATCACGGGCGTTGGCATTTGATATAGTCTTGTTCTCAGCCCTCTTTGTAAAGAACTCTCTTGCATAATCAATGGCTTCGCCGGTCATGCAGTAATCCTGCTTTTCACATATACCTTCAAGGATAGCCACCTGCTCATCGGGAGTATAATCCTCAAAATAGATAAACTTATTAAAACGGGACTTAAGTCCGGGGTTTGATGAGAGGAATTCCTGCATAAGGTCAGGGTATCCGGCTACGATAACCACAAGATCATCTCTGTGATCCTCCATAACCTTAAGGAGTGTATCGACCGCCTCCTGACCAAAGTCACCCTCTCCCTTGCCTACTGTAAGTGTATATGCCTCATCAATAAAGAGGATACCGCCAAATGCCGACTCGCATACCTCCATTACTTTTGGAGCTGTCTGGCCCACGTATCCCTTTACAAGGGCAGAACGGTCAACCTCTATGAGCTGGCCTTTCTTTAATGCACCGAGGCTCTTATATATAGACGCGAGAAGCCTTGCAACAGTAGTCTTACCTGTACCGGGGTTACCTGAAAATACCATGTGCTTTGAAACATCTGATATCTTCATATCCTTTTCCTTACGGAGCTTCTGGACCTTAAGGAGGTTTACGAGACTGTTGACCTCTTTCTTTACTTCTGTCAGTCCTACCAGCTTGTTAAAGTCCTCCAGGAGTTTTTCGAGTTTCTCAGGATCTTCCTCTCCGCTGTTTGTGGCAACTATTTCAGGTGAGTACAGTTTCTCTGCGAGAGCCACATTCACATTAAACTCATTTAAAAATGATGTGAGCATCTCGATATAATCCGTATATTTTTTGTTTGCGATTATGGAATCGTCACTCTGACTAGCCAGCATATGCTGACCAAAGAGTTTATAAGTATCCGTGATTATCTGGGCCTTCTGATGATTGAAGGGATCGTCGGATATAAGTTTCTTGGCATCGGACAAAACAGCATACTTGATCACGAGGGGGATTTCTTTGCCATACTCCTCTGCAGATATCTTTTCCCTGTACTTGAGCATACGCAGTTCGTTAATCTCCGGGCACACGCCGAGATTCTGCTTGATACAGTCTCTCTCCTCCTCTGAGATAAATCCGTCCGTATCAGAGAGATATACTCCAAACTTTATCAGAGAAAATCTGAAATTAGTGAGTATATTTTTTTCTGCTGTAGAGATACCGCTTCCGTTGTAATCGATCAGCAGTTTGCTGATTTTCTCGCAGTGATCTATCATCTGCGCAAGATTCTGTTCCATAATTATTCCCCTTGATATAATCCTTTACACCTTTTGGGTGTCATATATATTTTTGTCGCGAAATCACGAAAATCCGATGATCTCGTTTTCCGGTTTTGATGTACGCTCAACAGTCTTGGCTACAAGCACAGGACCATCCTCTTTATATGTAGGGAATGAGCCTTTTGTAACTGTTGCTGTGACTTTGACCCACTCTTTATTCTTAAGAGCTGCCGCACTGTCATATTTACATACATAACCTATAAATGCCATATCCTCGGCACAGCATGTCATAGCAAGACGTCCCGGCACAAAGTATCCTGACGGGAACTGTTCCGGCTTTAATACCTGGGCGATATATGTCACATCCTTGCCCTCATATCTCTCAAGGTGATCCATCATATCCATGTACCAGATTCCGAAGCTGTTATCATTTAATTCTATGACAGACTGATTAAGTTCGTATGGCAGATCCTCTTCAAATATCTCATTGACCTCTCCCTCAGAGTTTTCAAAGACAACATCCGCTCCGGGATTTACAGCCTTGATATTTCTCCTGTATGAAGCAAGCGAGTCCATCACATTATCGCAACGGTTAAATATGATGAGCTCAGACTTTCTGACCATCTCGGCTACCATGGACTTCATATTGTTAAAATACATGGGGAAAGTATTTGCATCTATCATTGTTATCTGCTGCTCTACTTTCCAGTTATCCGGGAGTGTCAGATTTTTATTGTCCCACATACCGTTGTACTCGATGACGATACGCTCTGGGTGCCACTGCTTCTCGAGTTTAGTGAGATTTTCTATATTAAAATCTTCCTGTTTCTCAATCTGCTCAACAACCGTCTTTGTCTTTGAGAGAAGTTCCTTATCATACTCTTCCTCTCCCTCTTCGCAGAGAATTAAGAGTGTAGTCCCTCTTATCTTAAAATAATCCTGGGCCAGTGTAAACTTTAAAAACTGAGTCTTGCCACTGTCAAGGAATCCGTTGATCATATATACGACTTTATCATTATTCTTTGCAAATAAACCGGGCATATCAAACCCTCCTTTGCCTAATTATTTTCACATATTACTTTCTAAAGAGCTGTGCAAGAGCATCTTCTTTAAGGTCAGATCCTATCACGCAGATACGGCCTGTCGGCTGGGGCTGGCCGTTTCTTACATTGCTCTCGCCGGGTACGTAGTCAAAGAATATCCACTCACCGTCTGCTTCTGATGAAGGGAGCATACCCTTTGCACGAAGTACCATTCCGTATTTATGCTGGTCGAGAATTTCCTCGAGGATATTTTCAAGCTCTGCTTTTGTATATTTATCAGGTGTCTCAAATCCCCAGCTTGTAAATACTTCATCTGCATGATGATGGCCTTCATGATCGTGATCATGGCATCCGCAGGTACATTCCGGACCATGCTCGTGATGATGTTCATGATCGTGTTCATCGTGGTCATGGTCGTGATCATGCATCTCTTCCATAAGCTGTTTTGCGAGATCAACCTTTCCTTCTATTGTGGCACTGATATCTTTGCCGTCAAGATCATCCCAATTTGTGGTGATGATGGTTGCTGTTTTATTGTATTCACGGAGTATATCCACAGCTGCCTTAACCTTTTCATCCGACATCTTTCCGGTACGGCTGAGTATTATGGTTCCGGCATGCTCAACCTGGTTTACGAAAAACTCTCCAAAGTTCTTTACATACATCTTTGCCTTTGAACCGTCAACAACAGCCACGGCACTGTTAAGCACCACATTGTCTCCAAGGTCTGCTTTCTTAATAGCTCCGACTACGTCAGAAAGTTTTCCGACACCGGAGGGCTCGATAATGATTCTGTCAGGTGTATATTTTGAGAGTACTTCCTTTAACGACTCTCCAAAATCTCCAACAAGTGAACAGCAGATACATCCTGAGTTCATCTCCTTGATCTCAATACCCGACTCCTTTAAGAAGCCTCCGTCGATACCGATCTCACCAAATTCATTCTCAATGAGCACTACCTGTTCTCCGCTGTATGCTTCCTTTAAAAGTTTGCTGATAAGCGTTGTCTTTCCTGCTCCGAGGAATCCCGATACTACATCAATTTTAGTCATTTTAGTTCATCTTCCTTTCTTGTGTATTGATATTAAACCGGGTTAAATATTTAATCCGTTATAATCATTTCAAAAATCCCTTTATGATCTGGTCTTCCGCTTCCTGCTCGGTAAGGCCTAGTGTCATAAGCTTTATGAGCTGTTCTCCGGCGATCTTGCCTATTGCTGCCTCATGTATAAGGGATGCGTCAACATCAGCTGCAGTAAGTTCCGGGATTGCCCTTACAACCGCCCTGTCCATTATGATGGCATCGCACTCACTGTGACCGCTGCATTTATTGTTTCCGCTGATCTTTGCATAAAAGGTCTGCTTTGAATCATCCTTGGCAACAGATCTTGATATGACATCCGTACTTGATCCTTCACCATTTAATTCAACGGAAAAATCTGTAGACGCTTCCTGCTTTCCGTGAGTCATTATCTTTTCTTTTACGATAAATGTAGCATTATCGTTTACGACTGCGGATGTCTTGCGCTTTGTCGAATCAATTCCCTTAATCTGCACTGTCTCCATCTCAAGATAGGCTCCTTCAGACAGTTCCACATGAGTGGTGGGATTCATGATCCTCTCACCGCTTCCGTCTCCCTCGCCATAGTGCTTTTCAATATATTTTACTCTCGAATTTTTTCCGACAAAAAAGCTGTGGATACCACTGTGCTCCGATGTTTTGTCACCACCGTTATGAATACCGCATCCGGCTACGATTGTGACATCACAGTCTTCTCCTATAAAGAAGTCATTGTAAACAGACTCCTTGAGGCCTGTCTGGGAGAGGACTACGGGTATGTGTACACTCTCATTTTTAGTGCCGGGTTTAATGGTTATATCAATCCCGGGCTTGTCCTCTTTAGTGACTATGTTTATATTTTCAGTTACGGCTCTGCCGTCCAGCTGCCCGTTCACACGGAAATTGTATGCTCCCTGAGGTACCTCGTGGAGCCCTGCTATCTCTCTTATCAGTTGTCTCTGTATCTCGTCCATAATAAAACCTCTGCCCTGCTAAATCAGTCTATATCACATGCTTTTGTGAGTGCACTGCATGCAATATCGCCCTTCATCAGTCCCGGGAATATTTCTTCTCTTGTACCATATTTTTCTATTGCGCCATTATTTAATACCAGTATCCGGTCTGCAATCTCAAGGATACGTTCCTGATGGGTGATGATCAATATCGAACCGCCCTGCTTTTTATACATATTTTCAAATACCTTTATCAGGCTCTTGAAACTCCAGAGATCGATACCTGCCTCAGGTTCATCAAATACAGACAATGCAGTTCCCCTTGCGATGACCATGGCTATCTCAATACGTTTAAGCTCTCCTCCGGAAAGTGATGCATTTACTTCTCTGGCAATGTAATCTTTGGCACAGAGTCCCACTTCCGAGAGATAACTGCACGCTTCTGTTATATCAATCTTGCGGCCTGCCGCCATTGTGATCAGATCATTTACAGTAAGCCCCTTAAATCTGACAGGCTGCTGGAAACCGTAGCTGATGCCTTTCCTGGCCCTGTCGGTGATACTCATGTCGGTGATATCCTCACCGTCAAACAATATGCGGCCGCCGGTAGGCTTTATGATACCTGCGATCAGCTTTGCCATTGTTGATTTACCACCGCCGTTAGGACCTGTTATGGCAGTAAACCTTCCGTCGATTTTTACATTAATATTTTTAATTATTTCCTTTTCGGAGTTATCCTCAGATACGTTATAGGAAACATTTTGAAATTCAAGCATTTTAATTCTCCGATCGTTATAAAATGTCCGTTATCATAAGGTATTATTATACCATATTTAAACAATAAAAGCCTTAAAAAGTTTGTTTTACGGCCATTATCCGAGGGCTACATCAAGAGCCATCATCAGACTGAATCCGAATGCAAAAGCAACCACACCTACGTGGGAATGTTTACCTGCCGCCATCTCAGGTATAAGCTCCTCAACCACGACATAAAGCATGGCACCGGCAGCGAATGATAGCAGATAAGGCATTGCAGGTACTATAAATCCTACAAGTGCAACTGTAATCGCTCCAAAAACAGGTTCAACCGCGCCTGAGAGAACGCCCAGTACAAACGATTTGGGCTTACTCTTTCCTTCTGAATAAAGGGGCATGGAAATGATTGCACCTTCAGGGAAATTCTGAATCGCAATACCGATGGCCAGAGCCAGTGCTCCACCGGCTGTAATCAATCCCGAACCGCTCACGAGTCCGGCGTACACAACTCCTACAGCCATTCCCTCCGGGATATTATGAAGAGTAACAGCAAGAACCAGCATGACCACTCTCGTCAGCTTACTTTTAGGTCCCTCAACCTCCTCTGTACCGACATGAAGATGAGGAATGATATGGTCCAGAATAAGCAGGAAAAATATACCTATCCAGAAACCGATAAACGCAGGAAGAAATGCCAATCTTCCTTTATCGGATGACTGTTCAATAGCAGGCACTAACAGGCTCCAGATGGAAGCGGCAACCATTACACCTGCGGCAAATCCGCTGAGTGCTTTCTGTACGCCTACCTTTAATTCATTTTTTAAGAAAAAGACGCAGCCTGCACCCAGAGCTGTGCCGATAAAAGGTATGATCAGTCCCATAGCAACTATATTCATAAAATCACCTCTTTTCTTTTAGTTAGCCTTGACTAACTGTAATATACCACTGTTTTGGTAGGAAATCAATAATTAATAAGTAACAAGGCACACCATAAAAACGAGCTGTATTCTGTCTTTTTTCGTCCTTATTTGATATAATATTTAATAGTTGTTATTAAAGTTAAAGGGGGTTTTTCTATGGGTAAATTTATCATTGCAGGTATCACACAGATCGAAACCATCGTAAAAGTCGACAAAATTCCTCTGGAAAATAAAAGTTTCAATCCACTGAACAATTCGATTCATACATCTGCAGGCGGAGACGCATTTAACATAAGCCTTGCCCTTAAATGGCTGGGAGATGATATCCGCTTTATGTCCGTGGTTGGCCGTGATCAGAATATGGGAGTATTTAACCCGCCTGACAGAGAGGTCACTCTTGAAACCAATTACGTACTTCCACTAATGAACGAAACTCCAATGCAGGTTAGTTTCTTTGATACGGAGCGAAATGAGCAGACATTTGAAGACCTGAAAGATATCCGTGATGTGGGATATGAGATGTCCCTCGTTGATCCTATTATAGATACTGCCGAGATGGTGGTTCTGTCTAATGCAAACTTCTGTCGTCCTATCATGCAGCTTGCATGTGAACATGACAAGAAACTCGCAGTCAAGATTCACTCATTCAGCCGTGCCAAGCTTAAATTCAACGCAGACTTTTTAAGCGCAGCAAACATTGTATTTTTCAGTGACCTTGAGGGCGAGGATCCGTATGCATTTGTCCAGGAAATGGCTGAGAAGTATGATATAGATACTATCATCTTAGGTCAGGGTGCAGGTGGTCTGCTTCTCCATGATAACGAAAAGCATATGACCATGCATTACGACCCTATCAGAACAGGCCGGGTCGTAAACAATGCCGGTGCCGGAAACGCATTATTTGCATGTTTCCTCCACTATTATCAGAAAGGATTTTCCGTAGTAGATGCCATTCACAAGGCTCTGTTGTTTGCATCAAACAAGATCGGATACATGGGTACGTCAAACGGATTCATGACAGAGACCCAGTTAGAGCAGTGGGACAGCCTCATCTGGGATCCAAGAGGCCAGCGGAATATCACAGGATCCTGACAATAAA
>DFKO01000079.1 GCA_002373855.1 Lachnospiraceae bacterium UBA3643 | reverse complement strand
CCGCCGGGTACTAAGAGTTCTCCGTCTATAGTTACCATACGTATGCCGTAATCATACTTCTTGGCAATCTTTAATGCATTGTCCATATTGTCTACTACGACAATTCTGCCGAGCATTGCCTTGGCTACATTTTTGTATTCGGCCTTGGTATTAACTATCTCGGATGCCATACCGATCACGCCGGCTTCACCTAAGACTTCCGGAGTCTTAAACTCCTGGGGATGCTCAATACTGGTAAGGGGCAGGAATGTCGCCCTGCCGAACTTATTTTCCTTAAGGTAAGAGATCATCCTCTTTGCGGTGGGTTCATCCTCTGTGACGATATTCTGAATATTACCGCCGAGAGCTATCTCTATTGCTGTCTCATATTTCTGCTCAACCTTTACGATATCGGCTACAACACCTATGATGCCCTTCTCATCTTCCTTTTTTTCCATGACACGCTTGATACTGTTACCGTATCCCTCGTATCTCTCTGTCAGGTTTGAGATTGACTCGAGCTTTGTCTTGTCACTGTGATATTTGACCTGAGTATCCCTGAGCTGCTTGTCAAGGTCCGCCAGTTCATTATGTATCTGATCCAGACGCTCATCCTTCTTTTGCTGATTCAGGTTCAGCTCATCTATCTCATCAGTGATCTTCTGGAATTCTTTTTCGAGTTCTTCGATTATCTCATGCTGATTCTGCTCCTGGGTTTTGGCCTGGAGGAGCTTGGAGTTGAGCTGGGCTTTTCTGATGGTAGCCTGCTCTAGCATGGTCTCATATCTCGACTTTTCAGACTTTGCATTTGAGCGCTCGTTGATCGTATCGAGTATAGAGTTTTTGTTTTCTTCTATCTGATTGTTAATATTGTCAATCAGGTTTCTGACATCAGTCAGTTCTGTATTGATTGATGCCTTCTTTTCCTCTATCTGATTTAAGACATCATCAACACTGCTCTTGCTCTCAAGGAGCTGCTTCTGCTCCTTCTCTTTCTCTGTTATCTCGTTTTTAATATTCTCAAGACGGCTGTTAAAGTGATCTACATTGCCCTTGGCGGAATTGATCTGTTCTTTAAATACAGCGATCTGACCTTCAAGCTTTGTACGGGTAGTACTCGTATTGCTGAGGGAGTTTCTTGTCTCCTCTATCTCTTTTTCGAGATTAGCTATCTCCTCTGCTGCAGTATCGTATTTCAGTTTGATATTCTCAAACTCTGCCTTCTGCTTTTCGAGGTTTTCTCCTGCGAGAGTCAGTTTATTTTCTGCCTCTGAGAGATTTTCCGTATTCTTCTCATTTTCGAGGAGGAAATAGTTTATATCAAACTTCTTGAGTTCCTCTTTATATGAGAGATACTCCTTTGCCTTGTCAGACTGTTTTGAGAGAGGTCCTATCTGGCGCTCGAGCTCTGCAATGATATCACTGACTCTGACTAAGTTGTTCTGTTCATCCTCAAGTTTCTTCTGGGAGAGCGCCTTACGCTTTTTAAACTTGACGATACCGGCTGCCTCATCAAACAGCTCACGTCTCTCCTCGGGTTTACCGCTTAATATCTTGTCGATCTGGCCCTGACCGATAATAGAGTAGCCCTCTTTACCGATACCTGTATCATAAAAGAGTTCTCTGACATCCTTTAATCTGCACTGTGCACCATTAAGGAGATATTCACTCTCACCTGATCTGTACAGTTTTCTGGCTACAGTCACCTCATCAAATGCAATTTGCAGCTTATGATCCGAGTTATCAAGAGTGATTGCAACATAAGCATAGCTTAAGGGCTTTCTCGTCTCAGTACCGGAAAAGATGACATCCTGCATATTGGATCCACGGAGCTGTTTGATACTCTGCTCACCGAGAACCCATCTGACCGCATCTGCAACATTAGACTTACCTGATCCATTGGGACCTACGATACCTGTTATTCCGTTGTGAAACTCAAAATTGATTTTATTGGCGAATGATTTAAAGCCGTGAACTTCGATACTTTTTAAATACATTTTTTCATCCTAACTCTTCATAATGCAGGTTTACATACCTGATTTAATTGCCTGCATGGCCGCACTTTTCTCCGCAGCCTTCTTGTTTTTTCCTTCCCCTCTTCCCTTTTCGATACCGTCTACCACCACACTGACAATAAATTTTTTGTCATGCTCCGGTCCCGTCTCGGAGAGAATGTTATATTCAATGGAATGCTGTTGTCCGTCTTTCTGGACCAGCTCCTGGAGATACGATTTACTGTCCGAGATATCAGCAGCCTTTATCTGCTCCTTGGTCAGTATATACTTATTTATGATCCTGCCGGCCTCATCCATGCCTCCGTCAAGATATACGGCACCTATCAGCGCCTCAAAAGCGTCAGACACAACAGACGGCTTTTCTCTGCCACCGCCGTTGTCCTCACCTTTGCCAAGGAGTATGAAATCACTTAATTTTATGGCATGGGAACATTCAAAAAGTGCAGGCTCACATACTAGAGCGGACCGCATCTTGGACAGCTTGCCCTCCGGCAGGTCTGCAAACCGCCTGAACAGATAATCACTGGATATGATCTCAAGGACCGCATCTCCTAAAAACTCAAGGCGTTCGTTGCAGCGGAGCTTGTTTATCTTGCGCTCGTTTGCAAAGGAACTGTGGGTGACAGCCTCAAGCAGCAGATTTTTATCTTTAAACGTATATCCTATGTTTTTTTCAAGGTCTGTCAGACGACCAAGATACTGTTCGTTCATTACTGCTCTTCACCGGTCGTATATTTCTTTATCACATCAAGTGCATCTCCGACCGTCTTTACGTCCATAAAATCTGTCGGCTCCATCTCTATATCAAGCTCGTCGGATGCACATTTGATTATCTGCATCATATCGATAGAGTCAGCACCCAGATCGCACTCAAAAGTGGATTCAATATCTATTTCTTTTTCATATACCTGTAATACCAGTTTTATGGCATTCTTCAGGACATCAAGTTCCATATCTTACTCCCATGAAAATATTTATACATTTAGATTTTCACTAATCTGTTCTTTAATATGCATCTCCTTAAACATAAGGCACTGAAGGATTGCATTCTTTATCTCTATAGCCTTGGCATTTCCATGGGTCTTGACCACGAGACCGTTGAGTCCAAGGAGCGGTGCACCGCCGTACTCTTCTATGGAAAATCCCTTAAGAGTCTTTTTAAGTGCCGGCAGGGCCATTGCTGCACCCAGCTTGCTGATGGGAGTAGACATGAGTCCCTCCTTGATATGACCAATGAGGAATTTTGCCATTCCTTCATATAATTTAAGTATTACATTGCCGACAAATGCTTCACAGAGAACGATGTCTGCTGCTCCGTAAGGTATCTCTCTGGATTCGACACTGCCGATAAAGTTTATATCCTTGCATTCCTTTAACAGCGGAAATGTATCCTTTACGAGAGCGTTGCCCTTTTCCTCCTCGGCACCGATATTTACGATACCTACTGTCGGATTGTCCTTGCCGAGAGCGTTTTTGGCATATATCGTACCCATCTTTGCAAATGAGACGAGATGCTCCGGCTTGGCATCTACGTTTGCTCCGCAGTCGAGGAGCAGACATGCTCCTTTTTCCGTCGGGATAAGCGGTGCAAAAGGTGCTCTCTCTACTCCCGGGAGTCTGCCTACGATGAGCTGGCCTCCTACGAGTACCGCACCGGAATTGCCGCCCGATACAAATGCATCGCACTGCCCCTCTTTGACAGTCTTAAGTCCCTTTACTATGGAAGATTCCTTCTTTTTACGAATGGCCATTACGGGATGCTCTGCTGTCTCGATGATCTCAGGTGCATCAACGACTATTATCTTTTCTTTATCATAAGTATATTTTCCCAGTTCCTCGTTTATAGCCTTTTCAACACCGAAAAGATATACTGTCAGATTGTCTGCCTCTTTAACGGCATCTACCGCTCCCGCTACTATCTGCTCAGGTGCATAATCGCCACCCATAGCATCTACAGCGACCTTTACTGTCTCTGCCATATTCATTCTCCGATTTCTTTAGATAACAATAAACGGCCTCTTAAACCGCACCCCCTATCATACTAAAAAATGGTATTTATTGCAAATATAAAAGCCCCTGAAAATTCAGGGGCTAAATATACTCAAAGTACAAAAACAGTGATTGCCTTTAATAATTAATCAACGGCAATGATCTCTTTTTTGTTATATGCGCCGCAATTCTTGCATACTCTGTGAGGCATCA
>DFKO01000146.1 GCA_002373855.1 Lachnospiraceae bacterium UBA3643 | reverse complement strand
GGTATACTCATGATACCTTCATATATTTTCTCTGCATTGGGACAGAGACCCCTCTCATATCCGAGATGTTTATAAAACGGGAAGTAGTACACAGGTACATAATGAACCTGACACTGGACATTCTCTGCGCTCATGGCATCAAAAAACTCCCGTCTCGTACACTTAAGTACATCAAAATCAAGACGGATGATATAAAGGTGACGGCATGTATCCGACTCGGGGATTTTCTCCTGAATGATGATACCGGGTACATCCTTAAATGCTTCATTATATCTGGCAACTATCTCTTTACGTCTGGCTGCAAACTTATCAAGCTTTGTCAGCTGACTCTCGATAAGGGCTGCCTGGAAATCGGTAAGACGATAATTAAATCCCATTGATATCTGCTCGTAGTACCACGGTCCTTCATGGGGCGCTTCCTCCATGAGTGCTTCATCATGGGTGATGCCGTGGGTATGGGCAAGGACAAGTCTTGTATGATACTCATCATTATTGGTGAGGATGGCTCCGCCCTCTCCGCCTGTTACGGTCTTGACCGGATGAAAGCTGAAGGTAGTCATATCCGCAATGGAGCCTACCTGTTTCCCATTATATTTTGTGCCTATTGAATGGGCAGCATCCTCGATAAATACGAGTCCGTTGTCATGACAAATCTTTTTGATCTCTTCAACCTTAACAGCCTGGCCTGTAAAGTCCACGGCTACTACTGCTTTTGTCTTGTCTGTAATACGGGCTTTTATCGATTCCGGGTCAATGTTGTATGTCTTCATATCGACATCGGCAAATACAGGTCTGGCCCCGCAGTAGATGGCACAGTTTGCACTGGCCGCAAAAGTAAGGGGCGTGGTGATGACCTCATCGCCTTCCTTTACACCTGCTGCGAGACACGCGCAGTGAAGAGCCGCCGTACCGTTTGATACTACAGATGCGTGCTTTGCTCCCGTATATTCACAGAGCTTGTTTTCAAGGCTCACTACATGGGGGCCGCATGTGATATAGTCTCCACGGAGTACATCGCTGACTGCCTTTATGTCGTCCTCATCGATCCACTGACGACCGTAATATATTTTGTTTTCTCTGACAGGCTTACCGCCTTTTATTGCAAGAGTCATATCTTTAATCCTCTTTCAAACATTTCTATTATTTTCAAATGTTAATTATTTTCTGTTGATGAAATATACTCTTTGAATTCATCGTAATCACGGATATAATCGGTTTCATCATAAAACTCAGATGCGGCCACGCAGAGTACCGAATCTTTCTGAATCCAGAGCATCTCCCGCCATGTGCACTCCTCAATGACTACTCCGATACTCGGGTCCGAGAGCTCTATCTCTTCCCGGCCATCCCTGTTTTCAAGGACCAGCTGGATACGGCCGTAGGGACAAAAGAGAAGCTGCTTTAACTTTCTGTGGGCATGATATCCTCTCCTTGATCCTTCCGGTACTTTGGAGATGTAATAGATACGCTTTATATCAAATGGGATGTCATGGGTTCCCTCAAAAAATGAAAGCTCACCGGCATTTACTGTCGGGATCGTCTTAAGATGTATGACTCTGCATCCCGCCACAGTATCCCTCACATTTATCTCATCGCCCTTAAGTACCGAATACCACTTAAGATTCTCTATACCATTATATCTCTCAAGGATGTTTCGGGGTATATCCAGGGTCTCATGGAAATTGTGCTTGTCGTAAAACCTGACAGCTCTTAAATTTTTCCTTGATACGCACCAGTAGACGCAGTCCAGGTTCAGCTCGTTAAATGCCTTATCAAGGATACGCTCCATGCCAAACCATGAGTATCCGTGGGTCATGGCCTTGTTGCGGACAATGATGGCAAACTCCGCACTTCCGTTTTCAATATACTTAAGGCTCACTGTCCCCATGTACTCGTCTTCATCTGAGACAATTGCCATGTTAATGTTATCTTTATCGTCCCAGCTTGATTCGATGAAATGTTCTGCATCCTGAAGCGTCTTTGATGAAAAGTCCGTACGAAGCTTTTCGACCACGCTTATATCATGCATCCACTCAAGCATAAGAGGTGCATCCGATTTTTTCAGTTTACGAATATCCATAAGTATTACCTGTCTGATAATTCTTTTTTATTCTTCATTTTATATTTGATTATCGTGATAAACCACGCCGCTACAGTACTCACGATCAGTACGGGAGGAAACAGATAATATGAACCGGCGTCTCCGTGGGTGATAAAGTTCAGTCCGTCCTTTATAAACATGCCCTCATATATCTGCAAAAAATAAACCAGCATGGTTATATTTCTGATGTAATATGATCGTTTTTTATATGAGTCATACTGTTCATCCGTATACGAATCCGGTATCGTATACGATGATGCCAGTTTAAATATAAACCAGCAGATAACAGGTGTGATTATATAAAAGTCTGCTTCTCTGGCAAGGTTAAGTCTGTTTACCAGTTCAACTTCTGCGATATTTATAATCAGCAAAACAAGTATCGAAATTATATATTTAATCCGTAATGAGCTTAAATAACCTGTTTTTCTATCTTCATCTGAGCTAAATGAACCGGCTTCTGCTTTCTGTTCACTCAGTATCAAGCCCAGGGACACAAACAGAGTTGCCTCAAACAGACCGTTTCTTGTCGTACCAAAAATCTTAAAATATGTTTCAGATAATGATGCAAACCATGAAACATTCTCACGTACATCGTCTAGTACTCCATAGTATGACTGGCCAAGGAGTCCGATCATATAAAGCAATATCGAAATCACAAATATTTTTTTAGGTGACAATCCCGACTTATATAGACATGAAACAACTATCAGTCCTGTAATAAGTGCCGGCATAAACCAGAGATGGAAATAGCTTCCGCAAAAGAAGAAATCCCTGATAAGCTCCGCAATGGTCTCCCTGCCATGAGTATAATTCTTGATGATCATAAAGAGGTAAATGACTGTCCATAAGAGATACTGTTTAAAATACGAAAAGCATTTCGTCATACTCTCTCTCATATCAATCCGGCCATCATTAATCACTCTCCTAAAGAAAAAGAATGATGACATCATAAAGAAAAGAGGAACTGCATCCCTTGAAAAGTACTGTACAAATCTGTAGTTTAAAGACTGTACCGATTCCCACGGACCAAAAGGCGCAAAATGAATCGTTACAACAAGGACAGCACATATTATACGCAGTACATCAAGTCCGGGATATTCTTTTTTCTTTATGTCTGTTATACTCATTTTATTTCCAGTACGGTCCGTACTCGACCTTGTCGGCATCGGCCGGTTTTTCCTCTATGGGATAAATCCAGTCATCGTTGTAATACTTTGCAACGTCTGCTCTCATTTTTCCGTCAGAACCGGGCCTCGTACCGTCCCATCGCTTGCCTATGATACCAAACATCAGCTGGATGGCACCGCCCATGTGGACTGCCTGTCTGCCGCCTCGCTTAATCTCTGCTGCTAGAGGGTATCCATATGCACCGCATCCAAGTAAAGCGATATCAAAATCAATCTTCAGAATCTCATCTGACATAAAATAAAGGGCCTCGAACCAGTTATCAAACCGGTCATCTTTAAGATTCCCCACTGTCATCAGAGGCTTGTATGTCTTTAATTCAAATTCCGGTAAAATATCTGTACCTAAAAAGAGTTTCTCCCTCTTTTCATACTGAATCTTCACACTGTCCGGAAAAGATGTCACAACGAGGACCTTTTTGCCTTTAAGGGCTTTTGTCCATGAATCATTTCCAAGTTTGCATACTTCAAAGAGATCAAAGCTGTCACATACAACAGAGTCCTTTGGCAGATAATGATCTATGAAATAATTTTCTATGACATTTGTATTTGCTGCCTGAATATCCATAACAGACATGGCATCTTTCATACAGTCGTTGAATTTATAACCGTAGGAAATATCATTGGGAAAGAAGCCTGCGCAGTTATAAATATTGTTCATGACGAGATTGTATTTTTTCTTTATGCCAAACTCGTACATACGCATGGCTGCCAGTTCAAAGAGGCCGAGGCGTCCCACTGCAAACGGCTCTCCTCCCCTGATCATATCAGAAAGGACTCCGGATGACCCATACATATCAAGGATTTCTCTTTTGCAGTATTTCTTATTTTTCTGATATACGGGAAACTTCTGACGCAGTACATAATCTGCTGCGTACAAAAGCCATGTCAATCTGCTTTTTGTCATACCCAATATTTATCTTACGGATTCTCGCTTTTAAAAAGCTCATCATGTGATATCTGCTCTACTTTGCCGTTCTCAACCCTGAATATGATATCGCACTTCTCAACAGTCGTTAATCTGTGAGCTATCATAATCATCGTCCTTGTTCCCTGAAGGGACTCAATGGCTTTCATTACTTCTTTTTCTGTCTCATTATCAAGGGCCGATGTAGCCTCGTCAAATACAAGTACCTGGGGATTGCGATAAAGTGCTCTCGCTATACCGAGGCGCTGACGCTGGCCACCCGATATACGGGTTCCCCTCTCACCTACATCCATCTCGAGACCTTTTTCGGATTCTCTAACAAAGTCTGCAATCTGTGCATCTGCAAGAGCCTGCCATACTTTGTTTTCATCGGCTGATGCTTCGTTTACACCCCATGCCACGTTGTTTTTTAAAGAGTCATCAATAAGATAAATATTCTGAGGAATATATCCAATCTGCTTTCTCCAGCCCTCGATATTCTCAATTATATCCTTACCATCGACCAGTACTTTTCCTTCTGTGGGACGGAGGAGCCCGATTATCATGTCCGCAAGAGTGGTCTTGCCTCCGCCTGACGGACCGACAAATGCAACTGACTTGCCTTTCGGAATCGTGATGTTGACATCATTAAGGACAAGCTTCTCGGAATTGTCATAGTGGAAGGTTACATGGTCGAGGGTGATATCTGAATCGAAAGAAACAGGAACGGTTTCCCCACTATCATCATTCTCTTTTACAAGTAGTTCATTTGCTTCCCTGACATCATTGTATACAAGGTCAATTGATGCCCTGTGATAAATAATCGTATTCAAATAATTATAAATCGCATTAACAGCCGGCAATAACTTATAAGCTGCCGCAACAAATACTGCTATACCCGGAACCAGTTCCATATAGTTAGGATTAAATATAATCTCAAGTCCAAGATATACGAGTATACCACACATGCTGACTGCTTCTATAAGATTCTTTGGTATTACATTTGAGAGTCCGAATCGCCTGTATACATCCGTGCTTTCTTTATACTGACCCACATATCTCTTTATAAAGAAATTCTCACTGTGCATTATCTTGAGTTCTTTAATTCCCTCAAACATCTGCTGGAGAGTCTGATAAAGGCTACCGTTTAATTCCTGATTACGTTTGCCATAATATCTAGATTTCTTTTTTATAAATATCATAATGATTGCAGCGCATACTCCGAGAAGTCCGGCAACAACCGTTGTCATTACGATATTTGTCACAGCCAGTGTTATCAGCAGGAATATCACGGTCAGCGCATTTGATGCCACTTGGAAAACATTAAGGATTACTTCATATAACTGGGCTGTATCATTGCTGACAGACCTGATCAACTCCGCTGTATTTCTCGATAAGAAAAATGAATATGGCTGTCTCATATATGCTTTCATAAGCTTTACTGCCATATTCTCTTTAATGGTGGCTGACATCTTGTAAAGCTGACCATACATCCATGACAAATACAGACTCTTAAATACATATACGAGCATGGCTGCTCCGATGATGATGATCATAACCGGTTCTCTCTCAGCAATACCGGTAATATTCATCACGGCTTTACACCATATATTTTCCGCGTAATTATCATCCATTATCAAATTTACAATGGGATAAATAACTGCTACACCGAGAAGCTCAACAAATGAACCAAAGAAAATCAACGCAAAAAGAAAGATCACTTTTACTTTGATCCTCTTTTCCATAAGATAATTTAACTTGAAAATTACACTTCTTTTTTCTTCGCTCATAATTTATAATTCAACAATCTTCCATTTCTCATCATCAGGATATCCGTGCCAGAAACCTGATGGTACAATTCTGATTCCATCTGATAAAAGTGCCGGCTTATATGAAAATGAACTTTTACTTGTTACAAGCACATCTGCCCTGACCATGTGGAGAAACGAATCCATTGCAGACATATCCATACACAGTGTCACTTTTCCGTATTTATTAAATAATGCATATTCATCAGGTTTACCCTGTGAAAAAATATACAGGTGAATCGGCTTGATTCCTTTATATTCATTCACCAGTTTTTTTACGATGCCTTCATAATAATCCATATCAAGCCATCTTTTAGTAAGGGCATCTGTTTTCTCATCACTATTCTGAACTATGTCACCACGCCTTATATGAACGGCGACATTATATTCATCCTGACTGAAAATCAATCTATCATTCTTTCTTGATGATGAACTTTCAAACTTTTCTTTTATATGTGGTATCTCTTCATACTGAGCAGGATAGAACTGATCGAGTTCGGTGAGTAGTACCACTTTTTCTCCCGAATATGAATCAACTATATTCCTGATCATCGCATAGTTTTTCTGTTCATCAAAATATGGGAGTCTTCTTACTTTATATCCTTTTTCCCTTAACTCTGAAAGTTTTACCTCTTTTTCTCCAAATCCAAGAAATCTATCCCAGACAGTATCTTTAAAAGGAACATATGCATGGGATGCACCGAATATCCGAGAATAATGATATCCGCCAATATAATTTGCCATCTGATGACCTATACCGGCTCCTTCGTTTGGGATCTGTGTAATATATACTTCTTTCACATCACGGTTATCAGATACAATCTCGTTAATATTTTTTCCATGTTTCATGGCATATTTCATACCATGACGAAATGCAGGATACCATTCATTTTTAGGTTTAATATGCTTAAAAATAAACCAGTGAATCTTCCTGTATATTTTATTTTTTAAAGATGCCTTATTCTTCATCCAATATTAAACTAACTGATTCTATTTCCCGGCAAGGACAATCCTGTCTGTAATCTCTCTGATTACTCCCTCTCCGCCTTTTGCCTTTGTGACATATGATGCAGCTGATCTTACTTCATCAAGTGCATCGGCAGGAGCACATCCGTATCCTACAATCTTTAAGACTTCGATGTCATTTATGTCATCGCCTATATACAGCACATTGCATAAATCTATATTTTTTTCTGCACATATTTTCTTTATGCATGTCGCCTTATCTGTACATCCGGGCTCATAAATATCGAG
>DFKO01000036.1 GCA_002373855.1 Lachnospiraceae bacterium UBA3643 | reverse complement strand
TACGATGGGTCAGTACTCTCGTCTTTCCGGAGCCTGCTCCCGCTATAATGAGGAGAGGTCCTTCCGTATATACTGTCGCCTCATACTGCTGATCGTTCATCGTGCTTAAATCCAACATTTTAAATACCCTTTTCGTTATTAATTCAGAACATACTGAAAATGCCGGCCATAATAAAGGCCGGCATTCCGGATAATCTTTTAATAATTTTATTAATTAGTTCCGTCCTCTGTTGCAGGAGCAGCGAGTCCCATAGAAGCCTTAAGTGCAGCAAGCTCTGCATCAACTGCGGCAGCCTTGGCGCCATCGTCATACTTGGATGTGAGAGCATCAATTGATGAGGTATCACGCTTGGAATTGAGCTGAGCCATTGCATCAGCTTCATCAAGCTTTCTGTTAATCTTTTCCTCCATCTCATCAAACTTGTTCATATTACTGAGTGCGCTTGTGGCACTTGTCATATCATTAAGTCTCTTCTGAGTCTCGGCAACCTTAACCTTGGCCTTGAGCATCTCTCTCTTGGACTTGAGTGTAGAGATGTCCTGCTCAACCTTGTCATGCATCTCACGCATCTTCATTGAGTTCTCACATGCAAGTGTATACTGCTGTGAGAGAACCTCACGCTGTGACTCGAGATCTGCCTTTTTAGAGAGGAACTGCTTTGCTGCAGCATCGTCTCCGCCGGAAACTGCCTTTACGGCATATTCCTGCATCTTGGCTATCTCAGCATCACACTCATCAAGTTTTCTCTTTGAGGCCTTCTCCTCAGCCATTACAGAAGCTGTCTCAGACTTGATAGTCTGGAGATCGTTCTGAAGATTACGAAGGTACTGATCGATCATCTTCTCAGGATCCTCCCACTTATCGAGAAGAGCGTTGATGTTTGATGACATGATGTCCTTAAATCTTGCAATAATTCCCATTTTATAAAATCCTCCTTTTGATTTATGTTAAAATAATTATTTTTTTAATGCGCTTTTTCTGTAGATGATATCCTCTCTTGAAGGTCCGTTGCTGACCATTGTGATGGGATATCCGATCTCATTTTCAATAAACTCAATGTACTTTCTGCAGTTTTCAGGCAGCTTGTCATACTCCCTGATACCTGTGATATCTTCCTTCCATCCGGGCAGAGTCTTGTATACAGGTTTTGCTTCCTTTAAGAGTCTTGTTACAGGGAAATCTGTAGTCACCTTGCCGCCAATGTCATATCCTACACATACAGGGATTTCATCGAGGTAGCCGAGTACATCAAGTACCGTAAATGCCACATCAGTTGTACCCTGCAGTCTGCATCCGTACTTTGAAGCAACGCAGTCAAACCATCCCATACGTCTGGGTCTGCCTGTTGTAGCGCCGTACTCACCACCGTCTCCGCCACGCTTTCGAAGCTCATCTGCCTCATCTCCGAATATCTCTGAGACAAACTCGCCGCCGCCTACTGCAGAAGAATATGCCTTGCATACTGTGATGACCTGTTTGATCTCGTAGGGAGGGATACCTGCACCTACCGCTCCGTATGCTGCTATTGTATTTGATGATGTAACCATAGGATAGATACCGTGGTCTGTATCCTTAAGTGTACCGAGCTGACCTTCAAGTAGGATTGTCTTGCCTTCCTTAATAGCCTTATCAAGGTAGAGTGATACATCACATACATAAGGAGCAACCATATCCTTATATTCCATCAGTGTCTTGTAGAGCTCATCCACATTAAGCAGAGGTTTGTGATAGAGATGCTCAAGGAGTACATTTTTCTGAACGATCACTCTCTCGAGTTTTTCCTTTAAGTTTTCCTCTGTGTCAAAAAGGTCACTGACAGGGAATCCTATCTTTGCAAATTTATCTGAATAAAAAGGTGCGATACCTGACTTAGTAGAGCCAAATGATTTGCCTGCCAGTCTCTCCTCCTCATACTGATCAAAGAGAATGTGATATGGCATCACTATCTGGGCTCTGTCTGATATGAGGAGCTTTGGAGCGGGTACTCCTTTGCCCACTATATCCTGAATCTCGCCAAAGAGAATGGGGATATTCAGTGCCACGCCGTTACCTATTATGCTGGTTGTATGGTCGTAAAACACACCTGACGGTAATGTATGAAGAGCAAATTTACCATATTTGTTCTTAATGGTATGACCTGCATTTGCTCCTCCCTGGAACCTGATGATGATATCGGCTGTCTCGGCAAGCATATCTGTGATCTTGCCCTTGCCTTCATCGCCCCAGTTTGCGCCAACTACTGCTTTAACCATTTATTTTTCCTCCATCTCCCGTTTTGCCGGGGTAAAAATCATACGGGTTTATTATAATGCATATTTGCATAAATAACCACTAATTTAGTTTATACTTCAGACAGATACATGGCCTTCCTGTCCGAGCATATCCTGATATTTTGTTCTCACGGGATTCACAAAGTTTTCAATGTATTTTTCAACCTGATAAATGCTTCGTCCCACATATTTCTCAGGCTTCATGATCTCGTCGATCTTGTCCTCACTTAAGTGGAATGCGGGATCCTTTACTGCCATCTCAAGCAGGTTGTTGTCGAGGCCTTCCTTCTTTACCCTGTAGCCCGCTTCCATAGAGAGTTTTCTGATCCTCTCATGCATTTCCTGTCTGTCCTCGCCTTCCTTAACGGCATCCATCATGATATTTTCCGTGGCCATAAAGGGCAGCTCGCTCATCAATCTTCTGATGATTACTTTTTCATTTACCACAAGTCCGTCCACTACGTTTAAGCACAGCTCAAGTATACCGTCTACAGCAAGGAAGCCCTCGGGTATGGATATGCGCTTGTTGGCTGAGTCGTCAAGCGTTCTCTCAAACCACTGTGTGGCAGATGTGATTGCAGGGTTCATTGCATTAACCATTACATAATTTGCTAATGAAGCAATACGCTCGCTTCTCATGGGATTTCTCTTGTATGCCATGGCAGATGAACCGATCTGGCTCTTTTCAAACGGCTCTTCCACTTCCTTAAGATGCTGGAGGAGTCTGATATCATTGCTCATCTTGTGAGCAGATGCTGCGATGCCTGCGAGGATATTGCATACTCTGGTATCTACCTTTCTTGAGTATGTCTGACCCGATACGGGATAGTATGCATCCTTTGCAAATCCCATCTTCTCTGCGATCATGGAATCAATCCTGTCTATTGTCTCGTTGTCCCCGTTAAAGAGCTCGAGGAATGAAGCCTGGGTACCTGTAGTTCCCTTTGATCCGAGGAGTTTAAGGGAACCCTGGACATACTCAAGATCTTCAAGATCCATCATAAATTCATTTATCCAGAGAGTTGCTCTCTTACCTACCGTAGTAGGCTGGGCAGGCTGAAAATGAGTAAACGCAAGTGTAGGCTGGGATTTGTAATTCTCCGCAAACTTGCCGAGTTTATCGATAACATTGACGAGTTTTTTCTTTACGAGTGACAGAGCGTCATTCATCACAATGATATCCGTGTTGTCACCTACATAGCAGCTTGTAGCTCCCAGATGAATGATACCTTTTGCCTTGGGGCACTGTACGCCGTATGCATATACATGGCTCATTACATCGTGGCGGACCTTTTTCTCCTGCTCCCTTGCCACATCGTAGTTGATATCATCTTTATGAGCCTTCATCTCCTCGATCATCTCATCTGTTATCTGAGTGAGTCCAAGCTCTTTCTCTGTCTCTGCAAGTGCTATCCAGAGACGTCTCCATGTCCTGAACTTCATGTCCTGTGAGAATATGTACTGCATATCCTCACTGGCGTATCTCTGTGAAAGCGGGCTCTCATATCTGTCTGTTGCCATTTTTTAGTCCTCCGATTATTTTTATTTATACACCTTCGTATTGTGAAACTATATGAGATATCTCGGAAGCATACTTGGGATATCTCTTGGCCAGGGATGCTATCTTGTCCTTGCCCTCTGTTGCTATCTTTTTATTATATTCAATCTGCTCCCTGAGCTTCTGCCGCCTTGCGATCAGCGAATGTCTCGCCTCCACAGTCTCCCGTTTGTCGTACAGAGCTCTTGGCTGTCTGGTCCATATCTCCGGATCCTTTATACCTGTCACAGCCAGGAGTCTTGTAAGTTTTCCGTAGTAGTACTCCTGATCTTCTTTGAGTTTCTCATCTTTTTCTCTTGCGGCACGCTCGTCCATATAGATATTCCAGCATTCCTCAAGGTCAGATGCGGATTCGACATCAAACTTCAGATACAGATACTGAAGCAGGTTTGTATTGTTTATATATCTGATCTTGACTGTATTGTGAATGGTTATCAGCCTGTTGATGGATTTAGACAATCTCGTCAGCTCTTTGATTGCATCAAGATATCTGACATAAATGATGGTCAGTGCTATCGCACCCAGTCCTGCTGCCAGTATGTATCCTATACGGACATCCATCTCAAAACTGATCTGAAGCACAAGCATCAGCAGTATACACATCACAACAGCCACTGCCGTAATTACCGCTACTCCTCTTGAATTGTTTATGGTCTCCAACAGATTGCGCTTTCTGATATGAAATGATTTGCGCTCGTTGTTCAGCTTTTTCAGATCATGTTTTATGAGTTTTCTGTATTTCTCAGCTTCCCGGATTTTTTTGATTCCCTCGGGTATCTCGTCCTCGTACTGTTCCATAACAGCTACTTCCGACGGTGTGAGCTGGGTCGTCTTGCCATATATGCGGTGACGTTCCTTCTCCACGCTCTCTATTCGCTGGGCATAATCCATGATCTCACTGCGCACATCGGCAGGCAGTCCCTCTATCTGCTCCATATCTATCAGCAGACTGGTCACTGCGTCATACTCGGCCGTGTACTGTTCGGTCTTTTCTGCTGCCTCAGCCATCTGCCCGAGGCACTCAAGTACATAAACCGTACGCTGGTCCGCATCGGAGAAATATGCATCGGAATGTTCCGACGGATCTCCCCAGTCGGAATCAATCGCATCATCCCATTCCTCGTCTGCTTCCCTGTCTATGTCATGGTAATACCAGTCATCCCATTTTTTCTTAATAAACTTAAGCAGTCCCACCTTTTATCCTCCGAACTACTCAAGCAGTGCGCGGTAATTTTCTTTTATATTTTCCATCTCGCGCTCTATACCATTTTCAAGCTCTTTTGTCTCACCCTCGGACTTAAGCTGTTTTAAACCCTTTAACTTAATAAACTCATCAGAAGCCTTCAGCTCGTCCATGGCATTTTTTATTTCAGCCTCGAC
>DFKO01000142.1 GCA_002373855.1 Lachnospiraceae bacterium UBA3643 | reverse complement strand
GCTCTTCAAATTTGATAAAATAATCCCATTAGAGTGGGAGAATTAAATGAAAAAGGAAATAAGTATTTTTAAAGTTGTCATGCTTATCGTGTATGGCACTCTTATAAATGTTATCGGCAAGGGCGTTGCAGCTCATTTTGGCTGGCCTTTATGGCTTGATTCTCTGGGGACGGTTCTTGTAGCTTATATACTCGGTTCATACCCCGGAGCCATAGTTGGTCTTGCGGGCAACCTTATTTACGGAATTTTCACAGACGGTGTCATCATCTACGGCATCACCAGCGTTGCCATAGGTTTTATTGTAGGTATTTCCACAAAGAAGGGACGTCTTCAGTCTATATTTGGCGTGATGCTCACCAGCACAATAGTTGCTGTTGCGTCTATTTTCATTTCAACCCCTTTAAATATTTTATTATATGACGGAGCCACAGGTAATGTCTGGGGTGATGGCGTCAGTAGTTTCTTTATAGAGAGGGGACTTCATCCCCTTATCAGTTATTTCCTCGGAGAATTTTACCTTGATTTTGCCGACAAGGTTTTGACCCTTGGCATTTTATTTGTATGTATAAAAATTTATTACCTTTTTATTAAAAAAATAAATGGCGCGGATGATGCAGAAAAGACAATGGAGAAACACCGTGAGTTCAGCAATGCAAAAAAAACAGTCGGCATGTTCCTCGCATTTATCATTCCTTTAAGCATGCTGGCTGTTGCTATTGATGTCAGAGCTGATGAAGGCGATACTGCTTTGGTATCTGCTGAAACTGATGAGGATGCCGATACGGCGCCTGATAATGATACAGAAGCAGGTCAGATAGTTTCAAAAGTTGATGAGATGTATTCCTATGTCCAGACTGTTTATTCAAGCAAAAACGGACTGTCATGCGGCGAGGCTAATGATATTGCAGGTACGCCTGATGGTGTGCTCTGGGTAGGTACATACGCCGGACTATACAGATATAACGGACGTTCGTTTACTCTGATGGATTATGATTCTGTTAAAAATGTTAACTGTCTCTATATTGATAAAGAGGGACGTATGTGGATCGGTACAAATGATAACGGTCTGTCCCTTTGCATTAATGAAAAGATCAGCAATGTCCTGGACCGTTCAAACGGTCTGCCGTCAAACTCTGTCAGAAGTATTGTGCTTAGTTCAGACGGATATTATTACGTAGGTACATCCGATTCCCTTCAGATCATCGAGCTTAATAACGGCCTCCAGATACTTGATACCATTTCGGATGTAAATTATGCATACGATCTTTCGGCAGATAAAAACGGCAATGTTGCAGCTGTGACATATTCCGGTGATCTGTATCTTTTAAATAATTGCGAGATAGTTAATCATATGGAGCCTGACAGCAGGCATGGTATACATATGTGCAGTTATTTTGATGAAGACGGCCTTCTCTATGTTGCCTATTCTGACAGTGTCGTAATCGTATATGACATCAGTGGCGGCGACTTTGAAAAAATAGATGAATATGATTTTTCCAATCTGGCCGGCATCAACAAACTGTATATGGCAAGCAACGGTACCATATATGCATGCGGCGAGAAAGGTATAGGATATATCAGAGCCGATAAAACTACAGGAAAGGTTTATCCCACAAATTTCCAGAGCTCTATCGACAGTATGACTGAGGATTACCAGGGTAACCTTTGGTTTGCTTCATCCAGAATCGGACTGCTCCGCCTTTCAAAATCGCCTTTTTATGATTTTTATGGGGCTGCCGGCAGGGTGGCCAATGTGGTAAATGCCGTTACCAAATGGAATGGAAACATTTATGCCGGTACCGACAGTGGTATAGACTGCTTTAATGAAGATAGCGGCATATTTATAGATGATGAGATCACAAAAGAATTTGAAGGTCTCCGTATCAGATGTGTTTATACGGATACTTCCGAAAATCTGTGGATATGTACATACGGCAGAGGTCTTTTCTGTATAGATAAAAACGGCATATTCACAGAATACAGCCAGGAAAACGGCAAGTTCTGTGATTGGGTCCGTGTAGTTATGGAAATGTCTGACGGAACCATTGTTTCCGCAGGTGATGCAGGTCTCATATTTATAAAGGATAAAAAGATCGTATCTTCCCTCAGTATGGATGAACTGGGCATAAGTGCCATTATACTGAATCTGTGTGAAGGTATTGACGGAAGCCTTCTCATAGGTACTGACGGTGACGGTATAGTATGCTGCAGTGACGGTGAAGTCAAAAAGATAATAGATGAGGATAACGGCCTCTCATCAGGCGTTGTATTAAGGATTAAAAAGACATCTACCGACAACGGTTATTTCATAATCACAAGTAACGGTATCAGCTATATGAATGCGGTAGGGCAGATCACTAATATTTCTGATTTCCCTTATTCCAATAACTATGATCTTGAGATAGACAATGGCAATGTATATGTACTTGGCAGTGCCGGTATTTATATTGTTAAAGAGAGCGAACTCATATCTGCAAATAAAATAAATGATTATGTGCTCCTTGATTCAAGCAGGGGACTGGAGTTTTCACTGACGGTAAATGCCCATAATTATATGTCAGATGACGGCATGCTTTACCTGCCCGGTGATACAGGCGTATACCGTCTCAATCTTTATGATTTCGGTTCAATGCAGAAATCGTACCGTATGAAGATGTCATATATTAATGTGGACGGAGTAGATTATCCTGTAGAACGTGGTACCGATATTGTGATACCCAGGGATTCGGTACGTGTCACACTTTATCCTGAGATAATCAATTATACCCTTGAAGACCCTACGATCATGTATACAATGCAGGGCGTAGACGGTACATTCATCTCTGTTCCATTAAGTGAATTCAGCGCCATATCATATACCGGCCTCCATACAGGTGAGAATGTATTTACTCTCTACGTGCTCTCATCATCCGGTGAGATCCTTGAGGAGAGTACATATGTGATTTATAAAGAGTCAGCTTTCTGGGATAATAAGGAATTCTTTATATACCTCTATGTATTGACCGGATTAACTATCATTTGGTTTACATGGATGATCGCCAGAATAGCCTTCAGACATACACTTGAGATCAAGCAGAAAGAACTGAATATCGCCAAGCAGCAGGTTCAGATGGGTAATGAGACCATCATGGCTATCGCCCGTACCGTGGATGCCAAGGATGAAAATACCAGCCAGCATTCCCAGCGTGTATCCGATTATTCTGAGCTCATCGCAATAGAGATGGGACTCTCTGCAGATGAATGTGAAAATCTCCGTAAGGCTGCTTTACTTCACGACATCGGCAAGATAGGTATACCCGACAGTATCCTTAATAAACCTGCGAGACTCAATGATGATGAGTATGAGATAATGAAGACTCATGTAACCAGGGGAGCCGAGATTCTTAAAGACTTTACCATGGTTGAGAGAGCGGCTGAGGGTGCAAAGTATCATCATGAGAGATTTGACGGTACAGGTTATCCAGAAGGACTCAAGGGATACAAGATACCCCTGTACGGCAGGATCATCGGTGTGGCGGATGCTTTTGATGCTATGACACAGAACCGTGTATACAGAAAGAGACTGACAGTTGATTTTGCTCTTAATGAACTGAAGAAATGTTCCGGAACCCAGTTTGATCCTGATATTGCCGATATAATGATCAAGCTTGTCAAAAATGAGACAATAACCATTGATAAAAACGGAAATGTCATAATAAACAAAGACGGAGCTGAATAATGAAGAAAGCATATATAGCATCAACAATAACTGTAATAATATTAATCGTCATTGCTCTGTGTATAAAGCTGATGATATTTAAAGCAGAGAATAATGATGTGATGATAACTGTCGGTTTTGTAAACGACGGCGATGAAGCGACGCCTTATTCAAACAACTTTATCCGCTCGTCCAAGATGATAGAGGCCGTATACGGAGATAAGGTGGAGGTCATAGTCAGAAATAATATATCCGAAGAAGACTGCGAGGAGGCTTTTAAATACCTTGTGGAAGCGGGATGCGATCTGATCATCTCAACAAGCTACGGATACGGTGTGACAGCCAGAAAGTATGCCGAGGAGTATCCCAATATCGAGATATGCCAGGCTACATGCAGTGATGCCAATACAGATCCGGTCCTCCCCAATTATCATAATTTCATGGGCAGGATTTATGAGGGTCGTTATATAAGCGGTCTGATCGCCGGCCTTAAGATAAAGGAGATGATAGATAAAGGAATCATAACTCCAGAGCAGGCGCTTGTAGGTTATGTGGGAGCTTATCCTTATGCAGAGGTTATATCCGGCTATACAGCATTTTTCATGGGCGTGAGCAGATATGTACCGGAAGTAAGGATGATCGTAAAGTATACATATACATGGGACAGCTATTCTATAGAAAAGGATATTGCAGAGCAGCTTATAGATGAAGGCTGTGTGATCATTTCCCAGCACTCCGATACTATAGGACCTGCAGTGGCATGTGAAAATTCGGACAGAGAGATACCTGTTTATCATGTAGGATATAACCAGAGCATGCTTGATTATGCACCTACTACGACTCTGGTCAGCTGCAGGATAAACTGGACTCCGTATATACTGGGAGCTGTGGAGGCATGCCTTCAGAATGATAAGATTGAGAATTATGTAGATGCCACAATAATAGGTAATGATGCTTCGGCCGGCTTTGAGAAGGACTGGGTACAGATGATAGAACTCAACGGAGCTGTTGCCGCAGAAGGATCCACGGAAGTCATGAACCTGACCATAAGGGATTTTAAGAAGGGCAAGGTCAATGTATTCTACGGAGAATATACCGGTACCAATCCCTACGATCCTAATGATACCATTGATTTAAGGGAAGGCTTTGAAGAAAATGCTTTCACTTCCGCACCGCAGTTCTGCTATATACTCGATGATGTGATCACAATAGAAGAGTAGAGGACTTTTTTGCAGTGAAATCAGTAAGTCATCGAATCCCGGAGCATCGCGTTGAGCGTATGGCTCGCATACTTTGAGAATCCTTCCCTGTCCTTCTTGAACTCATCGGTCACCTCAAAGAAAAGCTCCTTATCCTTGTAATCTCTCTTAAAGAACGGCTCAAACTCCACATCCCACTGCTGGAGGTAGAGAGACTTCTTTCTTGTATAACAGTTGGCCGCATTTGCATTGACCCTGTGGGCCTTATCCACAAATGTTGCCACAGATTTATGCATCGCAATATCTTCCGCCGGGAGATAGTAATAATTCTTATAGTTGGAGTAGAAGTACTTAAGCTCTTCCTCGTAGAGAGGTACTTTCAGCTGGCCGTCAATGCCCTGACCTGTAAAGTAGCATCCGTTACCACGGAATGATACAGGTACGGGGAGCGGACTTGCGAGCTTCAGCTTCATGATGATCTCCTGGCATCTCTTTTTATCCATATTGTTGAAGTAGTTGGCCTGGGCCTTCATGACACGGACCGGCTGTTTAAACAGGTCGTTGTATGCCAGCATGGATACAACCTTAAACATACCCTTGATATCATCCTCGTTATGGAGCATGAGATCGTTGAAATATTTATCATCATGATCACATACATAATCGTGATATATACTGATAAGCTCTCTGCCGGTGTATTTATCCTCACGGTTAAGTCCGAGGAACTCCTCAATGGTTTTCTGCTTCATATTGGGGAGACCGAGGATATTCTTAAGGGATGCGATCCTTTTATAGATATCTATACCTGTAAATGAGTCAAAATTGCCCTCAAGTGAGAACTGATCACATTTATACTGGAGGTATGGTATATCAAATTTATTACCGTTGAAATGTATGAGATACTTATACTTCTTTACGAAATCAAAGAATGCAGTGAGGAGAGTGAGCTCTTCCTCGTATTTCTCCGCAAACCACTGAATCACATGCCATTCATCATTTTCAAAATAAGCGCATCCGATCAGATACAGATTGGTATTGGCGGGAGTGAGACCTGTAGTCTCAATATCCATAAAAAGCACATTGGCAGGATCTGCCAAAAGCTCAATGGGGTATTCCGGTTTATATTCACCTAAATCAGTTATTATAGTCTTCATTTAATGAAAATTCCTTACAAGCATATATAAATCACATAAATTATATTACCACAATTTCTTGTGTTTTTATACAAAAGTTTGCTTTATATTTATAACTTTTGGAATCCCTAAATATGTTAAAATATTAATGCTTGGGTGTGTAAATCCGGGCACTTTAAACTGCTCAAAAAGTGAGGAACAAAATGGGAAGATTAACATTTAAAGGCGGTATACATCCGTATGACGGCAAGGAACTGTCCAAGGATAAGCCTATTAAAGATATGCCGGCAGGAGAGTTGATGTATTATCCTCTCGGACAGCATATCGGAGCCCCCGCCGAGCCCGTCGTTGCTAAAGGCGACAAGGTTCTTGAAGGCCAGATGATAGCAAAGGCTGCGGGCTTTATGTCGAGCCCTATCTATTCATCTGTATCGGGAACGGTACTTGGCATGGAAAAGAGGCTGACGGTGACAGGCACGATGGCAGACTGCATTGTCATACAGAATGATTTTGAATATACACAGGCTCCGCCTATCACAGATAAGAAATTTGAGGAGATGAGCCGTCAGGAGATCATTGATACGATTGGACTGGCCGGTATCGTAGGTATGGGAGGCGCCGGTTTCCCTACTCATGTAAAGCTTTCGCCAAAGGAGCCGGATAAAATACAATATGTCATCGTTAACTGCGCCGAGTGCGAGCCTTATCTGACAAGTGATTACCGCAAGATGCTTGAGGAACCTGATAAGCTCGTCAAAGGTCTGATGATCGAGGTATCATTATTCCCGGGTGCCACAGGAGTCCTGGCTATAGAAGATAACAAGCCTGACTGTATAAAGCTCCTGACTGATCTGACCAGAGATCTGCCCAATATCTGTGTCAGGGCATTAAAGACCAAGTATCCCCAGGGTTCCGAGCGTCACCTGATATATGCAGTCACAAAACGTAAATTAAATTCCAAAATGCTTCCGTCAGATGTGGGCTGTATCGTAAACAATGTTGATACAGTCATCGCCATAAACAATGCTGTTATGGAAGGCAAGCCTTTATACGAGCGTATCATCACCGTTACAGGTGACGGTGTCAAAAAGCCCTGCAACTACAGGGTCAGGACAGGCACTCTCTACAGTCATATCGTGGAAAACTGCGGTGGATTAAAGGGAAGTCCCGAAAAGATCGTCTCAGGCGGTCCCATGATGGGATTTGCGCTTTACGACCTGGATGTACCTGTGACAAAATCCTCTTCGGCACTCCTTTGTATGAAAAAAGATGAGGTAAAGGCAGCCAGACAGACCGCATGTATAAACTGTGGCAGGTGCGGCGAGGCATGTCCCTCAGGACTATTACCCGGATGGCTCGAGGATGCAGCCAATCACGGAGACTCTGAGAGATTCATAGCTCTCGGTGGTCTTGAGTGCGTAGAGTGCGGCAGCTGCTCTTATGTGTGTCCTGCCAAGAAACAGCTCTGTCAGAGTATCAAGTCAATGAGAAAAGTAGAGCTTGCCAATATGAAGAAAAAAGCAAAATAAGTATCCGAAAGGTTAATTAACTTATGGAATATAAAAATGTATCATCAAATCCGCATATAAGAGATCATATGTCTACAGGCAAGATAATGACTGTCGTCATACTGGCTCTTTTGCCGACTACTGCATACGGAGTATTTCACTTTGGTATAAAAGCCCTGGTGATCATCCTCCTATCAGTTTTGTCATCCATATTATTTGAGTGGCTGTTTTGCAAACTTATAAAGAAAGAGCCTACCATCAGAGATAATTCCTGTGTGGTAACGGGACTTTTACTGGCGCTTAACCTTCCTGTATCGGTACCATGGTGGATACCCATTATCGGCTCGTTTTTTGCCATCGTCATCGTCAAGATGATCTTTGGAGGACTCGGTAAAAACTTTATGAATCCGGCCCTTGGTGCCAGATGTTTTCTCGTCATATCGTTCCCCAAACTTATGACAGATTTTGCATATGACGCTTTTTCGGGACCGACACCTCTTGCCCAGCTAAAGAGCGGTTCTATGTCAGTCAAGATAACAGACATGATCATAGGTAATACAGCCGGTACCATCGGCGAGACATCCATGCTGGCCATCGTTATAGGCGCATGTATCATGATCATGCTTGGTGTCATTGACCTTTATGTATCAGGTACTTACATCCTTTCATTTGCAGTATTTATCCTGGCATTTGCAGGACGTGGTTTTGATATGCCATTCCTCTGCGCACATCTTGCAGGAGGAGGTCTCATGCTCGGAGCATTCTTTATGGCCACCGATTATGTGACGAGGCCGGTTTCCAAGAAAGGCCAGATTATCTACGGTATCTTCCTTGGATTCATGACAGCCATATTCAGAATCTTTTCTCCATCTGCAGAAGGAGTCAGCTTTGCCATCATTATAGGCAACCTGCTGGTACCTGTTA
>DFKO01000046.1 GCA_002373855.1 Lachnospiraceae bacterium UBA3643 | reverse complement strand
TAATCCACAGAGCCGTCGGGCATCATAAATCCAAGATGTGTGGGATACTGCTGAAGATCCTGGTTAACCACAAGGTTTGGCACGGAGAACCATGCCTTTGACTCAGCGACATAATCACCGTTTGCATTCTTTGTATATCTGGCCTCCAATGTATTGCCGTTTGAATCAGTCACCACATAATATCCGTTTCTGCCTCTGTCCATCACGGCACTGTACTCACCTGATGCGATCCTGTCAGATGATATGAGATCCGGGTCAGTGGTCTCATCAACACCTATACGCATAAAGAGCTGGAGCGGATCTCCGTTTTCATCACGCATATATTTAGAGTTTGGATTTATGAGTGTTGCCGCCTCTGCAGCTTCTTTAAGCACATCATTTACGGCAGTTACCACATTTCTGACCAGTCCGTCAAACTCTGCCATTACATTCATCATGACTGATTCCTTGACAGCATCATATCCTGCCGATGTCTGGAGATCAGTCCAATTGCCCCTGTGGTCGCCTCTCGCCAGATAAGCTGCCTTAAGACTGCCAAGATCTGTATCATTTATCGATGATATTCCTATATCAAAGTTGTATACAGGTGCTGTGTCGGCATCATATACCTTCCTGCCGTATGAATCTCTGTATGATTCAGCGATATCAGGCCAGTAGAGCTTGGCAAATCCCGAGTTTTCATCTACAGTGTATGCCATCTCATTTACCTTGTCCATCATGATAAAATCATGACCCTCAAACTTTACCAGTATGTTTCCGAAAAAGTCACTCTGGTATGAGACATTGCCATACTCGGCAAGGGTATCTATTAATTTATTTCTCTGATCCTTGAGATCGTTGGCGTTTTCAACACTTCCTGCCTCAATGCCTCTGATCTTTTCGTTTAATTTATATATCTTATGTCCTATGTCATTTATATCATCGACTGTAGTCCTGACCTTGTAGTCAAGTTTGTCCTGATAATCAGCAAAATCCTGATATACATTGCCGGATGCCTCCACAAATGACTGGGCATACTGTACAAACATTGACTGGCAGACTTCGCTTGAAGGGTCTTTTACAAGCTCCTCAATCGAGTCCCAAAGGTCGGTAAGCGATTCATAAAAAGTCGCTCCGTCGAGCTCTCCGAGTATCTCTTCTATCTCCTCAATGGCTGCGTATGAAGTCTCGTAAAAGCTCTTTCTGCCTGTCTCCTCACGATAAGAAGCGTCAAGGAACTGATCTCTCACCTGACGCACTTCATTTATGAATACACCCAGTCCGGTCTGCTTCTGAGCCACACCGTCGATGTTCATAGACAGTCTCTGATATTCTCTTGTGCCCTCGGATACCTGCTGCCTTGTATATCCTACAGTGTCGGCATTCGTGATGTTGTGTGCTACAACATTGAGCGCCTCCTGGCTTGTCTGCAGTCCGCTGGTTCCGACATATAAAGCTCCGAATAATCCCATAAAAATCGCCTTTCCTGTGGGTTAACTCTTAGAGTCAAATCTTTTTGTTCCGCTTCCGTAGGTGTTGCCTGTATTAACGGCTCCCTTATTATAATCGGCTGTTTCCGGTGCTCTCCTTAGTGATTGGAGCATATTCATCTCAAATTCCACCATTTCCAGAGAGCTCTGTATCAATTCCCTGTTCTGATTATTGATGAGTTTGATACCGTCAAGTGTGGTTTTTAACCTGTCATGGATCCTGGTCAAGGCATTTCTCTCCTTTGGCCGGTTCTCCATCATTTTGATGAGTTCCGGGAGTTTCAATTCCTCGCCTCTGCGGTTTGTGACATCGGAGATATCCTTCATGACGGTTATTCTCTTTTTCTCGAGATTCTGTATACGGGCGACCACAACCTGCTCTTTTTCAGTAATCACATTCAGGGCATCCAGGTCTCCTTTTATTAATATCGGTGTTTTTTCTTTGGATATTTCAGTCAGAGCGATATACTCCTCATTTTCCTTCTCAAGTATATCTATCAGATTTTCCATTAAGCTGGCCATAAGTATCCCCCAAGTATTTTGAATATAAACCAAAAATGTCCGTAACGATACTTTTGTATCGTCACAGACATTTACTTATCCCATTATTATTCATTGGTAAATGATAAAAGCAGTGCAGTTTATGCCAATGTCTGTGATAGTTTGTCCATAATGTGATCTGCGAATTCATATCCGCTGATATCATATGTACCGTTTTCTATTGCAGACTTAAGCTCAGCTATCTTGTCAGCTCTTACATCAGGAGCTGCAGCGACAGCCTGTTTAGCCACATTAAGATCCTTGCCTGCACTTGAGATATTAAGCTTATCCTTAAAATCTTTTCCTGCAGAACCTGCTGAATATGCAGAGGGCTTTGTAGTGTTGTATAACTGCTGAATCTGCGAAAAGTTCTCTATCCTCATAACTACTCCTCCTTCCATAATAATTATGGAATAATGTGCCATTCAAAATGAAAACCGTTTCCTTGTTTTACATCTCAATTTTCATTTTCTGATATCTATATCGGAATGAACGAAAATTTCTTTAGTTTTTTTGTAATATTTTTTAATTTTTATTTTTCCCGGCCACCCTGATTATCTC
>DFKO01000006.1 GCA_002373855.1 Lachnospiraceae bacterium UBA3643 | reverse complement strand
GCATCTTCATACTCTCTGATGCTCTTTTCTATACGCTGCTTTACTCTCGCTTCGCTCTCTTCTTTATATCTGCTCTTTTTAGGCTTGATATATTCAAAATCAAATTCAATAGCATAGCCGAACCTGTCAAAAGCAATCTTGTCTATCACATGGCGCAGGTCATCCTGCCTGTTTCTAAAGACGATATTATCGGGCAGTGATATGACGAGGGTCTTGTCATCCTTAAACGAAAACTCACTCTCATGGTACATCGTATAGAGAAATTTATCATTCTCCATAAGCTCAAGGGATATACTGTCGCTGTAGTTTTCAAACCATTTCTTTGGCGTATATACTCCTGGCAGGTTATATTTTTCAACCACCTGTATCTTTGATACGCCCTTTATCCGGAGTTTTCTCGAGAGTTCCCTCTCAAGTTCCCTGATCTCCTGTTTTACGATGAGTCTCGTGTCCTTTATATAGAGCTTTAATATGCCTGCCTTTTCATTGACAGCCATACGGTCCAGCTCCACATCCTCAAACAGGAGAGCCACATCATTCTTTATATTTTTCCCGGTGAATAATTCTCCGACTTTATGCATCAGTACTACCTTTACTTATTCCAGTTATCCAGTTCATATTTTAGGACAGACAAAAGTTCATTTTCAGGAACCTTCTTTACTATCTCTCCCTTTTTAATGAGGAGTCCCTCTCCTACGCCGCCGGCAATGCCTATATCGGCTTCCTTTGCTTCACCCGGGCCGTTTACGGCACATCCCATCACGGCTACTTTTATATCGAGGTCATAGTCCTGTACCATCTCCTCGACTTTATTGGCCAGTCCTATCAGATCTATTTTTGTACGGCCGCATGTAGGACAGCTGACTACCTCTATACCGCCTTTTCTAAGGCCCAGGGTACGGAGGATCGTCTTTGCTGACTTGATCTCCTCTACGGGATCCCCTGAGAGTGATACCCTCACCGTATCTCCGATGCCTTTGCTCAGTATGAGTGCCAGGCCTATTGAAGATTTAATATTGCCACCTATCAGTGTACCGGCCTCCGTGATACCTACATGGAGAGGATAATTAACCGCCTCTGCAATCAGGTCGTGAGCCTCCACACACATGAGCACATTTGATGACTTGATACTGATCACCAGGTTATCGTATCCGGCATCCTCTATCATATGCACCTTATCAAGGGCGCTCTCAACTATACCCTTTGCAGTCACGCCGCCGTATTTTTCCACGAGGTCTTTTTCAAGAGAGCCGCTGTTTACGCCTACTCTGATAGGGATATTTCTCTCCTTTGCTACCTTTACGACTTCATTTAATTTCTCCCTGCCCCCTATGTTGCCGGGGTTTATCCTGATCTTGTCAGCACCGTTTTCCATGGCTGCGATTGCCATCTTGTAATCAAAATGGATATCAGCCACAAGGGGGATATGTATCTGCTTTTTTATGACCGATATGGCTTTGGCCGCTGCCTCGTCAGGCACTGTACACCTTATTATCTCGCAGCCTGCTTTTTCAAGGGCCAGTATCTGGGCCACGGTCTTTTGGGGATCCTGGGTAGGAGTATTTGTCATTGACTGGATGGCAATGGGATTGCCTCCGCCAATCTTTACTCCGCCTATGTTTACTACTCTCGTATCTTTTCTTGTATACATGTTATGCCTCTTTGGTTTGTTTTATGTCAAAAATATTTTTGTCTTACTTATCTGAATATCCTCATGATATCGTTGCAGAGTACCACAACCATCAGGATCATCAACAGGATAAATCCGATCATATGGAATATCCCTTCCTTCTCCGGTGGTATCTTCTTATGGGTGACGGCCTCGATAAACAAGAGGACGAGGCGTCCGCCGTCAAGAGCCGGAAACGGTATCAGGTTAAGTACACCGAGGTTTACGGATAAGAGCACTATGATATTTACCATATTGAGCACTACAGTAAAGAGTCCGTAGCTCTTGGTCTCCTCTATGGTATCGTCAATCACGTTGGCTACTCCCACAGGTCCTGCCAGGTCATCCAGGGACGCCCTGCCGGAAAACATATATCCCAGGGATCTGTATGTGGTGATCAGCCAATATCTGACCTCCATGTATGCATACTTAAATACCGATATATCCTTGCATGAGACAAACTCGCCTCCGCCGATAAACCCTATATAATATCTGCCATCTTCCTCTGACCAGTAGGGAGTAATGGTCGTATCATACTTTACGCCGTCCCGTTCGTATGTGATATTCATGGGTTTGCCGCTACTTAGGATTGATATCATCGACACCTCGCGCCATAAGTAAATACGCTCGCCGTTTATCTTTACAATCTTGTCCCCTGCCTGCATGCCGGCTGCCTCGGCGGGAAGTCCCTCCGTCACGTTGTAGAGTACCGGCAGATCCGAACCGCAAAACCAGCATATAAATATGGACAGGAAAAATGCCAGGATGATATTAAAAAGCGGTCCTGCAAATACGGATGCAATCCTCGCCCACACAGGTGCATCATTAAAGGCTATACCGGCAGATTCATCGATTTCTTCCGGCTCGTCTGCCTGCTTATCTTCAGATTCCTCTCCGTCCTCTGTCTCAGATGTCCTGCCATCCTCGCCCTCAAATATACACGCTCCGCCTATAGGCAGGAGTCTGATGGCAAATGTGGTATGTTTACCCTTTTTCTTGAATATCGCAGGGCCCATACCTATCGAAAATTCATTTACCCTGATATTATTAAGCCTTGCTATCAGATAATGTCCGAATTCATGGGACACTACCACGACAGTAAAGATTATGACAAAACTTATTATTGTCCAGATCACTTCTTTTCTCCTGTTATTTTATATATTTTGATCTGATGAGATCATACGTGGCGCTCTCCGTATCGAGGATCTCATCAAGATCCGGAGCGTCCTTAAATCCAATATTATCCATGCAGTCCCTTATGATATCG
>DFKO01000137.1 GCA_002373855.1 Lachnospiraceae bacterium UBA3643 | reverse complement strand
CTTGATTACACAGATAATCCGGAGCAGTTTCGGGAAGTGCACTTTGCAAATCCTGAGAAAAAAGAGCGATATGAATATTTAAAAAATAAACTTTCCGGGATTTTGAAATAGTGCAACACTTCTGCAACACTGGATATTTTATAATTCCGTCAGAATAAAGAAAAGGCATTGCCTGAAATCAAAAAACGGAGGAAGTATAAAGTGGGACAGACAAGAAAAGTAAAAAAATATTTTGATGAAGTAACGACACCTGAGGAGCGCAGCAAAATTGAGGAAGCTCTTAAAAATGCTAATCGTTTCGCCGATAATGATGCTCTTGTTTCTTTGGACCAGAATAAACTGGAAGAAGCAAACAGCCTTGTTTCCGATGAAGCATTCGAAGAGATTGAGGAAACAATGAATGCCCTGTTTGCAGGGGATGAGAAATTCAGAGCAGACTTTGCAAGCAGTGAAGGCAAACAGATTTATACTCTGTCTGCAAAGAATCTTGATTATGCACTCAACAATGTCACAGTCGTAAAGAACGGATATGAACGGCCGTATAAGGAAGTTTACGGACTGATGGGTAAGGAGATAAATGAAGAAAATAAAAAGATCATCGCTGCCCAGTTTGTAAATAATATTACATCAGGAGATCTTGCAAAAGGATATCTTAGCGGTAATATCCAGTTCAAACTCTATGGAAAGGGAACGCCCTCTTACGGAAAGAATCCTGAGACAAATATAGAGCCCGCAAATATGAAACTTCTTGATTCGAATCAGATGGTAGAGGAGATTCAGGAGCCCCAACCCATCTCTTGGTATCAGAGGGTTCTGGCAAGAGTCCAGAAAGCATTTAATTACGATGGTGCAACAAGGAGAGCTGTTGAAAAGTTTCACAAAGATTCGGCAAATTACAATGCTTACAAGGCCGCAAAGGACAATAACGAAAACAATCTTGGAACCGAATATGAGGACAAGGCTGCCGCAAGCGAAGCAAAATACAAGGCAGAGAGAGCAAAGGAAGATTATGAAAAGAAGTGGCTTGAGGAGAAAAACAACCTCGATGTCGCTTTGACAAGCATCAGACCCGGTCTTACAAGTAAGGTATTTATTGAGAATACATTCAAGAAATATGAAGAGCTCAAAAAGGGAATTAACGATCTCCCCAATAAGGATTACGGAAAAACTCAGTTCAAGATAACAGAGGAGCGATTTAAGAATAAGCAGAAGCAGCTTAATGAAAACAACCGCGTAAAGATGTCCAAGGATGAAAAGGATGAGCTCCTTAACGAAGGCAAGAAAGATGTCAGCAAGACCGGTAAGGTCAATACTAAAACTGTTTCAAAGGATAAATCCTTCGAATAAATGTATTTATTGGGTTGAGAAAAGAGCATGGCCGGGGACATGCTCTTTTCTCTTGTTTAAATATCATTTTCAGATATCTTCAGAAGTGCTGTCCTCGGAGACAGTCTCCGTATCTTCGCCCTCTGTCTCTTCCTCTACGAGTGAGGCGGGATCTATATATCCCGGCAGTGTTGAGTTTGTGATCGTCGTCGGCTCCTCAAAGAAGAGCTCGTTTAGTGCATCTGATGCAAAAGTATTTCTCATCGCATAATATCTTGGATGTTCTCTCCATCCCCAGTCTGTAGATCCGGGGTGGTAGACATTTAACTTAAGCTCCGGGAATATCTCTGCCAGCTCGGTCTTCTGTTCTGCCGGCATCTTCCAGCAGCCCACCATCCAGAGTCTCTCGAGATGAGGGAGACCGTAGAGAGGAGAGAGATCCGTAAACTGTGTATAGCATACATTGAGGTCAAGGAGGTCGGGACATTTTGCAAATACGCTGATATCCTTAAAGCTCTCCATAAATACCTCCACGTACTGGAGCTTCGGACAGTTCTCGATGGGACTTAAGTCCTTAATGCCGTAGTTGTCCGCCAGGATCAGGATCCGCAGCTTTGGACAAAACTGGAGAAAATCCAATGATCCGATGGCATTGTGACCAAGGTCAAGTGCATAGAGGTCCTTGCAGTATCTGAAGTTCATGGCGTCGTCGCTGGTCCATTTATATACGATGACATTGCCCTGATATGTGGAGAATGCCTGTCTGTCCGTACGGAGATTCCAGTAGCTGACCCTGAAGTTAAATATGATATCAAAATCGGGAAATGCCTCATTTATCGCATTCATCTGCTGGACGGTCAGTCCCGTATCGCACATGTCCACCTGGGTGAGGGCCGTAAAGTTACGGAGCTTATGGACAAATTCCGTCACGTCAGGTACAGGATATTTGCTTAAATCAATAAAGTCTATGGTATCCCTCTGATCCCAGTAAAGGTCGAGGACCTGGGTGGCTGTCCATCCTGTCTTGTCCACCTCCTCAGGGAGATATCCCGGATATGGATTTGAGTAGCTGTCTGTCTCAGAGCTTTCAACCGGTATGTCCACATTTGATGCATCGATGACTATCTTTTCCTCAGGTACCTCTGAGTAAAACTTCTCATTTATATATTCACCTGTCACCTGATTAACCGATACATCAAGGTCTATTGTCCTGTATGCGGAGAATATCTCATCGTCGGCGGCATTGCCGCAGGCTCCGAGTACCCCGCAGGCACATGTTATCAATAATGTTGCTAAAAACTTTTTCATAATCAAAACTTCCCCTGAAATTTGTCTCGAGACTCCATTATATACCTTTTTTGGCATATATTAAAGGACAACTGGTTTCTTTATTCTTTCCCCGATTTATGATAAAATAAACTGAACATTTGTTTGGAGAAAAATATGTCATTTGCACATCTTCATGTCCATACAGAATACAGTCTGCTGGATGGATCAAACAGGGTAAAAGAATATGTAAAGCGCATCAAAGAGCTGGGTATGACGGCAGGCGCCATCACCGATCACGGCGTGATGTACGGCGTCATCGCTTTTTATGAGGAAGCCATAGCCCAGGGGATAAAGCCCATCATAGGCTGCGAGGTATATGTGGCTCCGGGCTCGAGATTTGACAAGCGCCTTGATAAAGAGAGCGCAAAAGGTGGTGAGAAATACAACCACCTTGTTTTGCTTGCGGAAAATAATAAGGGATACGAGAATCTCATGAAGATAGTATCCCTCGGCTTTACGGAAGGATATTATTACAAGCCCCGTGTGGATATGGAACTCCTGGAGCAGTACCACGAGGGACTCATCGCCCTCTCTGCATGTCTTGCAGGCGAGGTGCCGAGGCTCATCCAGAAGGGTATGAATAAAGAGGCCAGGGAGTGTGCCCTTAATTTCCAAAGGATATTCGGTAAGGATAATTATTTCCTTGAGCTCCAGGATCATGGCATATCTGCCCAGACCGTAGTTAATATGGAGCTTGTCCGGATGAGCAGGGAGCTTGATATCCCCCTTGTCGCGACAAACGATGTCCATTATACATATGCAGGAGACGTGGAGTCCCACGATGTACTCCTCTGTATCCAGACAGGTAAAAAGCTTGCTGACGATGACCGTATGCGATATGACGGTGGTCAGTATTTTGTAAAGAGCGAGGAGCAGATGAGGGAGCTCTTCCCTTATGCTCCGGAAGCCATCGACAATACGATGAAGATAGCGGAGCGGTGCAATGTCTCATTTACTTTCGGCGAGACCAAGCTCCCGAGGTTTGATGTGCCGGAGGGCTTTGATCCCTGGACATATCTAAACAAGCTCTGCCACGACGGACTGATGGCCAGATACCCTGATGATTATAAAGATCATGAGGAGAGACTTTCGTACGAGCTTAATACCATCAGGACCATGGGCTTTGTTGAGTATTTTCTCATCGTATGGGATTTTATAAATTATGCAAAAAACAGGGAGATAATGGTGGGTCCGGGACGAGGCAGCGCAGCCGGATCACTGGTAGCATACTGCCTTCGGATCACCGATATCGATCCCATTAAATACAACCTGCTCTTTGAGAGATTCCTCAATCCCGAGCGAGTGACCATGCCCGATATCGACGTTGACTTTGCTGACGAGCGCCGCCAGGAAGTCATCGATTATGTCAGTGATAAATACGGCCATGACTGCGTGGTCCAGATCGTCACATTCGGATCACTCCAGGCGAGAGCCGTCATCAAGGATGTAGGCAGGGTCATGGATATCCCCCTTGACCAGGTCAACCGTATCACCAAGATGATCCCCCAGGAGCTCCATATCACAATTAAAGATGCGATGGAGAAAAATCCTGAGTTAAGAGAGATATATGAGAGCGATGACCATATCCATAAGATGATAGATATCAGCATGATGCTTGAGGGACTGCCGCGTCACGCATCTACCCATGCATCGGGAGTGGTTATCTGTCAGCGGCCGGCTGATGAGCTGGTGCCCCTCTGCAATGTAAACGGCGGCGCCCCCATGGCCCAGTTTGATATGGTGACCCTTGAGCACCTTGGACTTCTTAAGATGGATTTCCTCGGACTCCGTACCCAGACAGTTATCCAGAATGCACTTATTAATATAAAGAAATCAAGAGGCATCACAGTTAAGCTTGATGAGCTTAAATATGATGATGAAAATGTATTTAACTTTTTAGCCAGCGGCAAGACTGACGGAGTATTCCAGCTTGAGTCGGGCGGTATGAAGAGCTTTATGAAGCAGCTCCGGCCAAAGTCCCTTGAGGATCACATCGCCGGCATATCTTTATACAGGCCGGGTCCCATGGACTTTATCCCCCGGTTTATAGAGGGTAAAAATGCACCGGATAAGGTCAAGTATGCATGCCCCGAGCTTGAGCATATATTATCGCCTACATACGGCTGTATCGTATACCAGGAGCAGGTCATGCAGATAGTCCGTGACCTTGGCGGATATACGATGGGACGCAGTGACAATGTCCGCCGCGCCATGAGCAAGAAAAAAATATCCGTCATGGAAAAGGAGAGGGATATCTTTATAAACGGTAATGAAGGCGAGATAGAGGAGGCAAAGGCATCAGGCAAAAAGATCCCTGCCTTCGTACCCGGTTGTGTCAAAAACGGAATTGACAAAAATGTTGCCAATAATATTTATGACACAATGATCGATTTTGCAAAGTATGCATTTAATAAATCCCATGCTGCATGCTACGCAGTGGTTTCATACCAGACAGCATTCCTTAAGTATTATTATCCTGCGGAATATATGGCATCCCTCCTTACATCTGTCATGAGCAACTTTACAAAGATGT
>DFKO01000207.1 GCA_002373855.1 Lachnospiraceae bacterium UBA3643 | reverse complement strand
GGATCCTCGGCAGCTTCCAGATGGAAAGTGATGCCATCTGCTCCGCAAGCAGCAATTTCTTCAATATATCTTATAGGGTCTACAATCATAAGGTGTACATCAAAAAAGATGTCACTTGCACTTCTGGCACTTTTAATCACCGGCATGCCGAGTGATATGGACTTAACAAATACACCGTCCATTACATCCACATGAAGATACTCTGCTCCCGCTTTCTTTACATCAGCAATCTGCTGTCCCAGATTCTTGAAATCCGCAGACAGGATAGAAGGACTTAATATTCTCATTTTATTTTCCCTGGCCGTAATATGCATTAGCACCGTGCTTACGATAGTAATGCTTATCCATAAGCTCCTGAGGTGCAGGCTTAACATCCTTATTGATAACTTCGCATCTGTATGCCATCTTTGCTACTTCCTCAGTAACAACTGCGTTATGAACTGCTTCATGGCCGTCCTTGCCCCAGGCAAATACACCGTGATTTTTGCAGAGAACCGCAGGAACCGCTACAGGATCCTTCTCCATACGCTGGAATTCGGATACGATAAGTTTTCCTGTGTTCTCCTCATAAGCTGACTCGATCTCATCCTTTGTGAGACATCTTACGCATGGAATCTCTCCATAGAAGTAGTCAGCATGTGTTGTACCGTAGCAAGGAATGCTGCGTCCGGCCTGAGCCCAGCTTGTAGCATATGATGAATGAGTATGTACAACTCCGCCGACGTCTTTAAATGCCTTATATATTTCCAAATGTGTAGGAGTATCTGATGAAGGATTGAGCTTTCCTTCAACCTTATTTCCGTCAAGATCCATAACTACCATATCATCCGGAGTCATGGTCTCATAATCAACTCCACTTGGTTTGATTACAAATAATCCGGACTCTCTGTCTATTGCGCTAACGTTGCCCCATGTGAAGGTAACAAGACCATACTTTGGAAGAAGTATATTTGCTTCATAGACTTTTTTCTTAAGTTCCTCTAACATTGGAAAACCTCCTGTTTGTTAATATTAACTATTCCGGTGTTTCATAAGAACCCTAAGGATTCTTTTTTATTATATAGCAGTCAATATCGAAAATGCTACTGCTATACCCAGTATCAAAAGCATAAGTCCAATAATAAGTTGTATTGGTTGTGCATTCTTTTCCCTGATCTGTTGGGTTTTTTCATCATAAAACAGCGTGATCTTATCTCCTATGGGAAATGTCTTCTCATATTCAGAATCTACATGCAGGCGCATTATGTTCTCACTTCTGTTCATTTCATATTTTACCACAGGATAATATATGAATTTATCTCCTCTTAATATCTTTGAAGATTTGGATATCTGCCTCTTATAGGTATCGATTATCTCTGCTTCAAATGGTTTAAGTCCCATACGGGAAACATTCACATAATTATGCACAAGACAGGCTCCTGCTCCCATGAACAGCACAGCAAGACATCCCATGGCATAAACCTCGTTTCCCTGGTTTGTCCAGAGAGCCAGCAGGATAGTCAGCGCACCTCCCACCATAACGGCTACAGGATGAAATATGGTACTTTCATCTGCATCATTGATTACGATATTTCCGAATTCCGATGTTTTGGTCAGACGTACCTGCTGCCCCACCGCATATTCTGTCGGTGTCTTTATGGCGTGTATTTCTTTGTTTCCTGTTTTTGGATTAACATATTCGACTGTAGTATTGAAATAGTTGAAGGCTTCACGGTTCTTTCTGTCTTTTTTAACAACGTGCTCGCAGCGCACTACAAGTCCGTCTACAGAACCGTTCCTGTTGCTTGTGATCCACTTCCTCACCTGACCTGAGCCAAGAAGAAATATCACAATTCCCGGTATATATAAAAAATACTGTGTAAAATCCTGCATTATGCCTCCAAAATCAACTCACTACGACTATCTCCATTCCAAACCCCCTGAGTCTGTCAAGGATGTCCGGATCTGCCATATCATCCGTAATCAATGTCACCGGCTGCTCATATATAAAGCTGCCATACAGGCTGCTTCTTTCTGAACCATGCATAAGCTTGGTATGATCTGCAAGGATATAAAATGATTCCTTTGTCCTGCTTATCATGGCTTCGTTTATGCCTATCTCAGTGGGTATGTCATACCTGAACTCACCATTATCATATACAGCGGCACAGCCCACAAAGGTTTTGTCCACAGACATGTCCAGAAGATTTCTCATAACGTAATCTCCCACCATAGCCTTACCTCTGACCTGTCCGCCGGTAACGTGTATGGATACATTCTCAGGATACTGTTCTTCAAATATCCAACCGTTATTTGTTATTGCGGTGATATGCTTGTCATTTACAAATTTAAGTATTCCCAAAGCCGTTTTACTGGCATTAATAAAGATGGTGTCCCCATCCTCAAGAAGATTTGAAGCATATTGTGATATCTTATCACGATAAACTGCAATCTCGGGAGTGATCAGTTTCGAATATCTGCTTCTTTCAAGAGACATGGCTCCTCCATGTGTCCTGAAAAGCATCTGCCTGTCCTCCAGATACTGGAGGTCTCTTCTGACTGTCATGGCAGATATACCATATAGCTCAACCAGATCCTCTACCTTTATCTCACCCCGCTGGTTAACAGCTTTCAGGATATTCAGTTGTCGCTCCTCAACACTTTTTCGCGTATTCTTCATTAGTAATCTCCAAGAGCTTTTTTAGTAAAGATGGCAGAGTCGGTTAACACAAATGGTACTGATGCATCGACTCGGAAAACACACTTAGTATATACGGAAATACTGATCAATTACCGTCCTTAAGTATCAGCTTGTTTATCACTTCCGCCACTGCGGAACCGTTGTTATCATTTTCTGTAACCATATCGGCCAAATCTTTGAGTTTTTGTATTGCATTTGCTGTGGCTACACCTATTCCCGCCTGTTCCAGCATGGGAATGTCGTTTTCTTCATCTCCGACTGCTATGGAAAGGCTCTTATCTATCCCAAGAACCTCCATGACCTTGTCAATCCCTGTTCCCTTATTCTGTCCGGATAT
>DFKO01000167.1 GCA_002373855.1 Lachnospiraceae bacterium UBA3643 | reverse complement strand
GCTCACGATCCCAGAGTACAGAACGCAATCCCTCTTAACGGATTTGAGACAGTTATGCCTTCATATCAGTTTATCAAGGGACTCCTTAAGAATGTAAAGGATCTGACGATAGATTCAGACCATATGATGGTTATCAGCCCTGATGAAGGCGGTATGAGCAGAGCAATCTATATTGCAAACGTGCTCGGTCTCGATATGGGTATGTTCTATAAGAGAAGAGATTACACTCAGGTAGTGGACGGACGCAATCCCATCGTTGCCCATGAATTCCTCGGAAGCGATGTTGAGGGCAAGGATATGATCATCATCGATGACATGATCTCATCAGGTGATTCGGTAATAGAGGTTGCTACAGAGCTTAAGAAGAGAAAGGCCGGCAGGATCTTTGTATTTACTACATTCGGACTCTTTACAAGCGGACTTAAGAAATTTGACGAGGCATATGAGAAGGGACTCATCACAAGAGTACTGACCACAAACCTCATCTACCAGACACCGGAGCTCCTCTCAAGAGAGTGGTATATAAGCTGTGACCTCAGCAAATATATAGCATTCCTCATCGATACACTTAACCATGATGCATCGATCAGCGATCTGCTCAATCCCAGTGAGCGTATACAGAGACTGGTTGCTAAATACAAGAGCGAAGGGATTTAATTCCTCCGCTCTGTATTCATATATTTGAGATTATATTCATTTAATCTTTTTTCACTTTTTTCGTTTTTAATTCATTTGGAGCAGATATAATTTCTGTCTCTCTTTTTTGTGTTTCAGAAATAATTCCTTAATTATTTTTCTTTTTAATCATTCATTTTGATCATTCATTTTTCCAACTATTAAAAATAAAGGAGGAGATCTATGTACTTTACGGCAGGAGCATACTCTGATGCCGGACTAAAAAAGTCTGTCAATCAGGACAGTATATGTATTTTGCAGGGAGAATATCCCATGCATGGCAAATTTTTTAATGAAAACAGAAGAGGCCGTGTCGTTATGGGGATGGTTTGTGACGGTATGGGCGGAGAAAAGCAGGGCGAGATAGCATCAAAGGCCGGTATCGAAATGTTTCGAAAATGGTTTACGAAAAAGCTGCCTGAGCATTTAAAGAAATATGAAAAACCGGGGAACCATTCAGATGATGTACTACAAAAAGTATCTAAAGATTTTGAGACCATGATAAACAACCTCAATCATGATATGTGTAGATACGGGACGGATAACGGCATCAGGCTCGGTACGACATTGTCCGTCATAATAATATTTGATGACGGCAGATATATCCTGGCTCATACGGGAGACAGCAGGATATACAGGATAGAGAGACATGTCAAAAAAATATCCCAGATTACAAAAGACCAGTCCCTGGTAGCTGATGAAGTGAGAAAGGGGATCATCACAAAAGACGAGGCTCTGAAAGACTCAAGGAGAAATATATTAACAGAGTGTATAGGTATATCGGACAGTGTATCTCCGATAATCGAAACAGGCAGGATAAACACAGGAGTTTCAGTCCTCATATGCTCGGACGGATTCTACCATGAGATAAGGGAGAGTGAGATGGGAGAGAGACTGTCTGAAATGTATGGAGATAAAGAGGAGATAAAGAGAGCCTTAACAGACATGATCAGGGTATGTAAATCAAGAGGTGAAAAGGACAACATATCGGCAGTACTGATCACTTGCAGAGGAAGGGACAGGAGGGACTTATGGCTAAGAAGGAAATAAACAGTATATCGGACAGTCTCATCGGCACCCTGATAGACGGTAAATACAGGATCCTTGAAATGATAGGAAAGGGTGGTATGTCAGGAGTATTTCTGGCACAGGATGAGAGATTAAACAAAAAGTGGGCTCTTAAAGTTATAAAAAAAACAGGTGAGGACAGGGAAGGGAGAGCTGTGATAAACAGTGCGCTTACAGAAGCCAATCTCCTGAAAAAGCTGGATCATCCGCTGCTTCCGAGGATCGTGGATATCATATCGGGAGATGAGATGATATTTGTCGTGATGGACTATATAGAGGGAGAGACCCTGGCCCGGTATCTAAAGCGGGAAAAGAAAGGGCCGGAGAGTAAAGTCATAGAGTGGGGCATAGCCCTGTGCGAGGTCCTTGAATATCTCCACTCCCTTACTCCCAAGATCATCTACAGAGATATGAAGCCGGGCAATGTCATGCTCACAAAAGACGGGAGGATAAAGCTCATCGATTTTGGTATCGCCAGGGAGTATAAATCAGAAAATCCCGGAGATACGGTATGTCTCGGTACTAAGGGGTATGCAGCCCCTGAGCAGTTTGGCGGCAGCGGCCAGTCCGATGAGAGGACAGACATATATTGTCTCGGTGTGACCCTGTATCACCTGGTCACGGGTAAAAATCCATGTGAACCGCCCTACAGGATATATCCCATCAGACACTGGGATCAGAGCTTAAGTCCGGGACTGGAAGCAGTGATTAAAAAGTGTACCCAGGCAAATCCTATCGACAGGTATCAGAGCGCGGCAGAGCTAAAAAATGCACTTAATAATTATGAAAAAGAAGATGAAGCATACAAGAAAAAGCGAAGAGGTCATATCCGTTTATACAAATGTGTCATGCTCTTTTCCGCCCTCTGTTTCGTGACGGGAGTCATGGCAGGAGAAAAATACATATCAGCGGAGGAAAAGGATTATGACAAATATTTAAGCAGATGCGATATGACTGCAGATGAAAATCTCCAGAGACAGTATGCCTGTCATGCCGTATCAGTAAAGCCGGGAGACACTGCAGGGTATGAAAAGCTTATAGAGATATATAAAAAAGACGGAGTATTTTCATACGATGAGGAGTCTGAATATTTAACACTCTATGAAGAAAATCAGGATCTGTTACGGGAATCCGGAGAGTACGGGAGGCTCTGCTTTGAGACGGGAAAGCTCTACTGGTATTACTACCCATCTGATGACGAGATAGGCTTAAGCGGTATGGAGAGCTCGAGAGGATGGTTTAATAATGCGATCAGCTACGGGTCAGAGTCGGATGATTACATGGTGACAGCCAGGATCCATTACGGCGGGGGAGAGTTTTACCATATCGTAACCTCCAGTATGGAGGAGGGCACGGATGACGGGATATACAGGGCATACGCAGAGACACTGTCATCCCTCGTCGATTATGCATTATATGAAACCAGTGACTATGTAAAGCTCCAGGTATGCAGACTGGTGATCATATCAACGGAGAGCTACGGATACCGGTTTGCCTGGGACGGTGTGACCGGGGAGGCTCTCACGGATACGGTAAACAGGGCCCTCGATATAGCGGAGTCGGTAAATGTATCCGGTGGTAAATCCGGTGAGATAAAGGAATATATATCAGCCCACAGATCATCAGTGATGGATGAGATAGAGGCAGCATACGAATAGAGGAGGGACAAAAATGTTACTGGCACCTATTTACAATTACATAAAACTGATCGCTTTTTCATTATCATTAATCAGCTTTGCGGCAGGGATACTTATATACATACGGCTGAATATAAAGCAGGCAGAGTATGAAGTGAAGGGGATCGGTTCATATAAAGAAAAAGAGAGCAAAGGTTTTGACATCACCCAGTGTGATTTTGAAGTACATACAAAGGAGAGTATATGGAAAAAATAAACAGACTGTTTATGCTGTTGCCTGTGCTAGTCATGACAGCTTTTATATTCAGTCAGGCAAAGGCACCGGGATTTAATAACGTAAATATCATATTAAACGAATCATATATGTGGACAGGGAGCGGGACACTGTCTGTAGAGATATCAGGATATATCCCGGGCGACGTTGATGATATCAGACTGTATGTCTGTCATGAAGAAGTCAGCGATCCTGATGAAGCAATGTCCGGGGCAGAGGTTATACCTGAGGGTAACACATTTACTACAGGGAGTATCAGCATATCCTTTACAGAAGGGGAATATGAAAAAGATATTTATATTTATGCCGTATCGGACGAGGGTATAGAAGGCATGGCTGTATACAGGGTGTATTACGACGGGTCGGGTCCCGAGCTGGATATAAATATAAATGACTCATCGGTTAAAAATGACATTAATTATATTGGCACAGAGACGGCAT
>DFKO01000236.1 GCA_002373855.1 Lachnospiraceae bacterium UBA3643 | reverse complement strand
AACATGTGGGATGCCACAGTCTCATTGGCGGCCAGCATAAAGTCCTCTATGAGCATGGTTGCATCGTCGGCTACCCTCGCATAAATATTTAACGGTGTGCCGTTTTCATCAAGTTCAAACTTTGATTCTCTTGTATCAAAATCAATACTTCCCCGGTCACGGCGTCTCGCCCGTAGTGTATGGGCCAGCTCATTCATCTTTAGGAGCATTGGAGTTGCCTTTTCATGAAGAGCCTGCTCACTCTCATCTCCGTTTAAGATTTTTAATACAGACGGGTAATTCATATTTTCATCAACATGAATTATGGTTTCGGCTATCCGGTAATCCTTTAGAGAACCTGATCTGTCAAAACGCATGATGCAGCTCATGGCAAGGCGGTCCACCTTTTCATTTAATGAACAGATGCCGTTTGAGAGTCTGACAGGCAACATCGGGATGACCCGGTCGGCAAAGTATACGCTGGTACCGCGCTTAAGTGCTTCCCTGTCGAGGACATCTCCTTCATGGACATATTCCGATACATCGGCAATATGTACTCCGAGGATGTAATCCCCATCCTTTATCTCCAGGCTCACTGCATCATCAATATCTTTTGTATCAGTGCCGTCGATTGTGACCGTATATAAATCCCTTAAATCTTCACGGTTTTCATCATCGGGGATGATTACTTCCTCAGGTATCTGCTGAGATGCAGCCATTACTTCTTTATCAAACACTTCCGGGATGCCAAATCCTCTGATGATGGACATGACATCTATTCCGCTGTCGGTGACCTCACCGAGTACCTCCGATATCTCGCCTTCCGGCTTTCTGCCGTCACCGCCGTATGAAGTGATCTTCACTACTACAACCTGACCGTCTTTTGCTTTATTAAATTTTTCTTCTGAAATAAAAATGTCCGGGATATGTCTGTCGTCGCATATTACGAATCCAAAGCCCTTAAGCCTCTGAAATACTCCGACAGCCGTTTCTGTATTATGAGAGACAATATTTGTGATCTCGGCTTCCGTACGCTCGCCCCGTCTGCCAAAGAGAGGTCTGATGATGACAGTGTCACCGTGGAATGCACCGCCTGTCTTGCTCTTTGGTATGAAGTAATCTTCTTTTCTGCCTTGTACAGTCACAAATCCGTATCCGGATGAATGGGATGTAAACACTCCCGTTATGTTACTGCCGTCACTGATTGTATATTTGCCCCTTTTACTGATGGTGATCCTGCTCTCGAGGACCAGCTCCTGAAGAGCCTTGTTAAAAGCCACCCTGTCAGCTTCGGAGACCTGCATCACTATGGCAAGCTCCTTTTCCTTCATGGGCACATACATGTCGTCTTTAAGTAAATCGATGATCTTCTGCTTCCTTGCTTCATCGACTGAGTGTGTCACCCCGCTCTTTACCGGCGCTTTATCGGATCTGCGGCCTGACGATTTATGAAATTTTGTATTTTTCTTTTCTTTGTATACTTTCTTTTTCATATTTTAGGTAAAAAAAGACACCCCGTTTTATCAGGGTGCCGTAAATATCATATCCTCTAATTTTAGAATCTCGATATATTAAGTACTGCAGCAAGAACAATGAACGAAATCGCGAGAACCCTTGTAATCTTTACAAGAGTACCTTCCATGGAACGTCCCTTATTCTTTCCCCAATAACTCTCAGCCGCACCGCTTATAGCGCCGAGTCCTGCAGACTTGCCTTCCTGCATAAGAACGATGATTGATAATGCAACTGAAACGATTATAAATATTATAGTTAAAACTGTTCTTAACATAACTGCCTCCATATACAAAAACATATGTATCTTAACATAAGTCTTAAATTAACGCAACCATGAATTGTATTGCATACCTAAACTTGTTCACAATTTGTCAAAGGTGTTTACACCTTTTTCGGTGCTTGTCACCTGGACCACTATCTGATTCCATTGATTCCTATGTTGATAATCCAGGCGCCTAGGGCGGCCAGTCCAACATCCGCAGCTAAAAGCATCAGGAAATTACCAATATATATTATGAAACCGAAAAGTTTCATAACGATATTAGAATCTGAACAAAAATTTGCTCTAAGCACCTCAAATAAACCAAGGCGAGCCTTCCAAGGGCACTTACGACTAACCATAATATTGTACTCAGCAGATTTATCAATCAGGGACGGACTTATCGGACATATCGTAGCTTTAGGAGCTGTTTTATAAATCTCTCCGTCATTATCGTAAGCGAAGCTAATGTGTTCAACAACGTTATCTCTGTATCTTTGCTTTTTGCGATTGCCCTTTTGTCTTTGACGTTTCCTGTCTCGTTTCTTGGCCAGATACCTGTCGTAACCGTCTGAGTATCTCACCCCGTCTATATAGGAGTGGGCTTTTATATCAATATCGGCCACAACTGCCCTCACTTTTCTCGAATAAAATATACCTCCAAAAATCTCCCGGCTGCCTAATATTGCTGCGATAATAAATAATGCTCCGAAAATCACCTCAAATATTTCTACCAAATCCATGTCATATATCCTTCATTTTCAATATACGGTGCCTGTCAACTTAATAAAACGGCTTTTTGATAATAGATTTTCCGATTGATAGAATTAGAATAAAGCAAAAGACTATTTAGTCCTTCATCCATTATCTCCTTCTTCCAAGAATCTGCATGATTCTGATAAAGAGGTTTATGATATCGAGATAGATATCAAGAGCGCAGTCTACCGCATTATCATACGTCTTTTCGTATTGCTGGCTCCTCCAGAAGTCAAAACCGATGTAGAGACTGAAGATAACAGCTCCGATAAATGAGTAGATAACAGAGTCAACACCCATGATAGCCATTACAATACCGGCAATGACGAGACCGATAAGGCTGGTAAGGAGGATACCTCCGAGCTTTGAGAAAAAGTCAGGATAAAAAACTGCTCCTGCAATCATCACGCCTGTAATGATAAGTGTGAATAAAAATGCCTGAGATACAACCTCCGAATCAAGTCCGCCGTAAGCATTTACCATAGCTGATACAAGGAGTCCGATCGGTATTACTACCAGGTTGTATCCGACAAAGCTTACTATCGGATTGTCAGATTTACGGGCGATCAGTGTACCTGCGATTGTGCAGATAATATAAAATATGAGAAATGCTATAGGGTTAACTGTCTCAAAAATATTTTTGCATACAGCACATAAAATGAGGTTAACCAGAAGACCTTCTAATACAACGCCTCCCATGACCATGTTGTACTTCTGATCATCAATGATCTCCGCAGGATCATAATACTTATTTAATCTTTCTTCTTTTGCTTCATTTGAGAAAAATGCCATTTTTCTACCTCCCTGAATTTAATTGATCAGCTGTTGTCTGATATCATTAACTCTCTTTAACACTTTTGTGTAAAAATCTTTTTTATCTTTATCAGTGACAATACGTCCTGACTGATAATAGTTTATACCAAAACCACCGGAACATAAATACCCCTTTTCAGTGCAGATTTTTTTTATGTTTCTGGCAGTGCCCTCTCCTCCGTCGAGAAATCTGCATTCATCGCCAAATATCTTACGAAAAGCAGGTATGTAATGGATAAAATGGGTACAGCCAAGGACAATCCTGTCATAAAGCCCTGTGTTAACATTCTTAAATTCACCTGCCAGGTATCCATCAACTTCATCTCCGTCAAATTTACCCGCCTCTGCAAACACAGGGAGCTTTGGAAGTGCCAGCACATCCACTCTGTGTAGCTCATCAAATCTCTCAATGAGATCATGTAGTTTCTTTTCCCTGACTGTCACCGGTGTGGCCAGTACGAGGATCCTTTTATCCCTGTCGCCGTCTGTTACAGCAGGTTTAACGGCAGGCTCTACGCCTACTATCGGAAAGTCATATTTCTTTCTTAGGACTGCAGCAGCCACACTGGTAGCAGTATTGCACGCAATACATACAATATCGCACCCTTTATCCCTTAGAAACTTAACACCTCTGTCTGTATATTCAATTATCTGCTCCGGCGTCTTTGTGCCATACGGGCAGTTGTCAGAATCGGCATAATACTCATACTCCTCATCCGGCAGAAGTTTTATGCATCCTGCCATCACATTGAGACCGCCGATACCCGAATCAAATATTCCTATTTTCATAATAAATCATTTATTCCAAGTCCTGCGCCTTTATATAAATCCCGCAGTTCCTTATCTGTGATCCTGCGCCATTTCCCTGGTTTTAAATCTCCAAGCTTAATGTTCATGACCCTGATTCGTTTTAATGTTTTTACTTTTATATCAAAATATCCAAACATTCTCCGTATCTGACGGTTAAGTCCCTGGGTCAGGATTATCCTGTATTTATTTTTACCTGTTTGCTCTGTCACGCATTTCCTTGTCTTTTGTCCCAGTTCCTTAATAAATATACCGTCTCTGAATCTGTCAAGCTGCTCAGGGGTCAGTTCTTTATTAACTGTCACAATATATTCTTTTTCATGACGATGAGCACCCTTCATCATCGCATTTATGAGATCACCGTCATTAGTCATGATAAGGAGACCTTCTGAATCTTTATCAAGACGCCCTGCATAAGCAAGCCTGACCGGGTAGTCTATATAATCACTCACAATATATTTTGCATGTTCATCTTTTTCGGTAACCGTGACGCCGACCGGTTTATAAAAAGCAAGTACATGCTTTTCATCTGTGCCTGATATATTTTTGACACGGGAGCCATTATACTCGACGATATCCGCGTCTGACACTTTCATGCCTGTATCGGCGATCATACCGTTTACCGTTATCTCTCCTGCCTCTATCAGCCTGTCAGCTTCCCGCCTGGATGCTATACCGCAGGATGCCAGATATTTATTTAATCTGATTTTTTCGGATTCCATTTCTTTAAATTAAAGGATATTACCTATATTTTCTATCTGCCAGTCAACCGGCTCAAGCCCGTTTGATTTTAGATATTCATTGGCCTGACTAAACGGCTTGCTGCCGAAAAATCCTCTGTATGCCGACAAGGGACTTGGATGAGCAGACTTTATCACCAGGTGCTTTGGATTTTTTATAAGGGATGCCTTTTTACCTGCCGGGGCACCCCACAGCAGAAATACTACCGGTTCATCTTTTTCTCCGACCTTTTTTATTATAGCGTCGGTAAATGTCTCCCAGCCCTTTCCCTGATGGGAAAATGCCGCGCCGGCCCTGACGGTGAGGAGCGTGTTTAAGAGAAGTACTCCCTGTTTTGCCCACTTTACCAGATATCCGTTATCAGGGATATATGTACCGATATCGTCATGCATCTCCTTATAAATATTTACAAGGGACGGGGGTATCTTTACACCGGGATTTACCGAAAAAGACAGACCATGAGCCTGGCCTTCCTCATGATAGGGATCCTGGCCGAGGATAACCACCTTTGTATCCTTAAGGGATGTATAATGAAGCGCATTAAAAATACAGTCCGAAGGCGGATATATCACCCTCGTACTGTATTCCTCTTTAACAAATTCATATAAACTTTTATAATAAGGCTTTGCAAACTCTTCTTTAAGAGCCGTTGCCCAGTCATTGTCTATAGCTGCCATTTACATTCGAACGGGGATATCTCTGCCCGCCAGATATTTCTTTACTTCCATTATTTCCAGCTCTTTAAAGTGGAATAGAGACGCTGCAAGAGCCGCATCGGCATGACCTGTTTCAAATGCATCATAAAAGTGTTCGAGTGTACCGGCGCCTCCTGATGCTATGACGGGTACATTTACATTGTCAGCAATGGTTCTGGTCAGTTCCAGGTCATAGCCTGCCTTTGTACCGTCACAGTCCATACTGGTGAGGAGTATCTCGCCTGCTCCGAGCTCTACTGCCTTCATCGCCCACTCTACCGCATCGATACCCATATCAACACGGCCGCCGTTTTTATATATATTCCAGCCTCCGTCCGGCCTGCGCTTGGCATCAATAGCGAGGACCACACACTGGGATCCGAATTTATCGGCTGCATCTGCGATGAGATCAGGATTCATGATAGCAGCAGAATTGACAGAAACCTTATCGGCACCCTCACGGAGTATCTTTTTAAAATCATCAATAGTCCTGATACCGCCACCTACGGTAAAGGGTATAAATACCTGCTCTGCCACCCGGCGTACCATATCTACTACAGTATCTCTCTTATCGGATGAAGCTGTGATATCAAGAAAAACGAGCTCATCAGCTCCGGCTTTATCATAAGCCTTGGCTGTCTCAACGGGATCTCCCGCATCTATTAAATTTACAAAATTAATGCCCTTTACGACTCTTCCGCCGTTTACATCAAGGCATGGGATAATTCTCTTTGTATACATTATTTCTTCTCACATATTTTCAGGAAATTTGAAAGTATCTTAAGACCTACATCAGAGCTTTTCTCCGGATGGAACTGGCATGCAAATATATTGCCGGATTCCACCGATGCATGAAAATTCACTCCGTACTGTGATGATGCCTTTACTATATCTTTATCCTCTGCTTCAAGATAATATGAATGGACAAAATATACATAGGCCCCTTCACTGATGCCCTCAAACAGTCTGCCGGGATTATCATACTTTAAAGAATTCCATCCTATCTGGGGCACTTTAAGTCCCGCATCAGCAGGAAATCTCTTAATCTTTCCCCTAAGGAGAGACAATCCCTTTACACCGGGGCTCTCCTCTGATTCATCAAACAAAAGCTGCAGACCAAGGCATATTCCGATAAAAGGTATACCCCGATTTGCCACTTCCTTAATGACAGGGACAAGGCCGTAGTTTTCAAGCTTTCCCATGGCGTCGCCAAAACTGCCTACGCCGGGTAGTATCACGCCGTCCGCATTTAATATGGCGTCTTTATCCCTTGTAATTGTACATTCACTGCCAAGGTAATTGATTGCTTTTTCAACGCTCTTTATATTACCGGCATCATAATCAATAATTGCTATCATAATAAATATCCGTATTAAAACAATTCACTGTCGATCACAACCTCGGGATTTTGAATCTCCGTCTCAGGATGATCGTCATTAAAAGTATTTATCTGATCTTCTGTCAGAGTATCAAGACCTGCAGGCTGTTCCTCCGGTAAGGGATCTTCTATAGGATCTTCTATAGGAACCTCTGTCTGAGCATCACCACCCGGATTCTGACCGTTTAAGTATTCTTCCTCAGGCGGAAGGAGGTCAGGGAACTGATCAAGAGGTATGATATCTGTATCATTTGTACCATATTCAAACTCTGTCTCTGATGATACCGGGAGTCCGTACTTAGCATTGGCTTCATCCTCGGCGCTCACATAAGGAGTACCGTTTATGATCGAATCAAGCATCCTTGAGTAATTAAGCGGACTCAGCTCAATGATCTCATGGGCCTGTGCATCGCTGACGCCAAACTCATTCATAAGAGCATCGATAATCTTTGCCCTGATTTCTCCGAGTTCTCCTGATATCTGCAGAGTTTCTCCGTAATCCTTTACTTCCTCATACTTTCTGATACCTGACAGCAGCGCATCAAGGGCCTCGAGTCTCATGCCAAGGAGCATGTAGTTTTCGTATGACTCATACTTTCTGTCTACCAGCACAATGGTACGGGCTTTTTCATACATGAGAGTATCACTCTCATTTAAGTCTTTGCCGTACATGGTATAGAAGGCCTCTTTATAATTCTTGGAATAATATGCATCCCTCGCCTCAGACAGATTCATAAGTGCCGGCATATAACTTGCCACCAGCATGAGGATGGCGCATATTGATACAGCCATCAGGACTATGGCACCGATGTATTTCTTTGGTATTGCCTTTGCCTTGTCCTTAGGATCGGTGAGTTTTTCCTTCTTTGGCTTTGGAGTCTTGGTCTTTTTCTCTTTCTTTGGCTTCTCTTCCTTGGGCTTTTTCTCTTTCTTGCCCTTCTTCTTTTTCTTATCGTCTCCCTCGGCATCAATTTCTTCAAGGATAGCCTGGTTTTCGCTGCTGAGTTTTGTATCCTTTGCCTCAGGGACTGCCACTTCCTCCTCGACTTCTTCAGTCAGGAAATCCAGGATTTTCTGAAGGAGACCTTTTTTCTTTTTAGGTTTCTCTTTGTCAGAGCCGTCGCCTTCAGCCGGCTTATTCTCTCCGGGTTCATCGTCCGGTATGAGTACTACATCGCCGTTTTCTGTTGTACCACCGACTCCGGGCTCTACGTCAGACCGGATATCTACGACATCGCCTGACGCTCCGCTATTATCAGCTGCGCCCTTATTTTCGGGCTCGTCTGATTCCTCATTATCTCCATCATCATTTTCTTCGCTGTCATCTTTATTCTTTCCAAACAGCTTTGCAAAGAGATTCTTTTTCTTCTTTTTCTTTTTCTTCTTGCCTTTTGCGTCCTCTTCCTCAGGGTCAGGTTCTCCGCCTGTCCGCTCTGCTTTCTCGAGCTTTTCGGAATATGATTCATCAACTATCTCTCCTTGGTCTGATGACTTAAGGAGATCAGCTACTTCCCTGGTCTCACCGTCTGCCCCGATAGCATCTACTATATCAGTGACGTCGCCGTCCAGATTGGCAGCCGGCTTGTCATCTACTTTTTCCGCAGCTGCCAGCAACTTTTCAATATCTTCTTCAGAAGCATCGGACATATCATCAAGCTGATCCGCTATACCACCAAAGTTTTCTTTATCAATGCCCTCTGCCTCGCCTGCTTTTTCCTCTGATCCGCTTTCCTGATCATCTCCCTTTTCACCCTCACCTTCATCAAGGAGCATGGACATGAGATCATCAGCCTTGGAATCAGCTTCCTCATCTGTCATATCGGGAGAAGCATTTTTGATCTCCTCCATCTCTTTCTCGACATCATCAAATGAAATGTCTTCGGAGATATCCTCTGTCATCCTGCTTGAGACATCAATATCTACTTCATTATTTTCATCATCCGTCACAGTGACTACATTGTCTTCAAGAGTCTCTATATCATCCTTGTCCTGATCATCAAGCTGCATGGAATCAAGGAGTGCTGAGATATCATCCTGGCTCATAGCCCGGCCGGGATCAACTGCCTCTTCAGGTACTGCTTCCTCAGCAGACTGCTCATAAGCGGTCTCCTCAGACACGGCTTCTTCTACTGCCGGCTCTTCATTAATCGGATTTCCGTTATCATCAAGTATCTCGATACCTGAGATCGTCTCCGTATCTTCCTCAGGTACAACTGATTCGTCAGCCTGCGGCATGCCGTGGCTGAGTACATCGCCCTCAAATATCTCAGGCTCCGATGTTTCCTCGCCGTCGTATCTATCAGGCATCAGCTCCTCTAATGAGAGGTCACCGTCAACGCCTCCAAACTCATCGGAGGGTACGTCCGGAACCGGCTCTTCAATTGTGGGTTCTTCCGTAACCGATTCATCTGCAACTGATTCTTCGATTACCTCCATTACAGGTTCATCTATTACTGTTTCCTCAATTACCGGTTCTTCCGGCAGATTCTTCTCGAGGAGTTCATCATCGTCGTCAAGGGAAGGTATATTATCTACAGGCTCGTCAAAAGCATTTGCAGGACCGTCTTCATCGATAAGACCGTCTCCTGCAGAAGCGATGATGGCTGCGATCTCATCAAGACTCATCATCTTGCTGGAATCGCCAAATAAAGCCCCCGAAGTTTCTTCTTTGCTTTCACCTGAGCCTGGCTCATCAATTACCGGTTCATTGGCCGGCGTATCAGGTATAGGCTCTTCCATTACCGGCTCCTCAATAACAGGCTCTTCTGCAAATGAATCTTCAATTACCGGTTCTTCAGGAATCGTTTCTTCGACGGCCGGTTCACCGGCAGGTGCCTCTACAAAATCACTGTATTCATCAGCCACTTCATCTGCAACCGGCTCCTCCTGCCCCATTGCCTGCCTGAGCAGTCTATCAAGGGCATCCTCGCTTGACTTATGACCTGCAGTCCTTGTATGTGAAGTTTTAGGAGCATGCTCTTTTTCGGGCTCATGTGCATTTACATGGGCATCCGGCCCATCAAAAGAAGAGTTATCTGAAGAAAGGCTCATAAGCCCGCTTCCGTCAGAAACTCCCGCTGCTCTGTCTTTATCTTTTTTTACTGCTCCGGCCAGCAAGCTGTCCAGATAATCTTCAGTAGATTTCATCTCATACTACCCCTGATATATATACCGTTAAATTTTATCATATTTACATAACATAAACAAGAAAATCACATTATTGTAAACAATTCATCGAAAAAAAGAACACCCCGTATGAGGTGTTCTTCACAAAAAGAATTTAAAATTAAATTACTTCTTCTTTGCGCCGTTAACAGCATCCTTAAGAGCCTTACCGGCTTTGAACTTAGGTGTCTTAGCAGCTTTGATCTTAATTGTCTCGCCTGTCTGAGGATTTCTACCTGTTCTTGCTGATCTCTTACCAACTTCGAATGTACCGAAACCGATAAGTGTAACCTTATCACCCTTCTTGAGTGCCTTTGTTACATTAGCTGTAAATGCGTTTACAACTGCCTCTGCTTCTTTCTTAGTTACCTTTGCATCATTAACGATTGCATCAACGAGTTCTGTCTTGTTCATCGTAATTCTCCTCTCGAATTTTTAAATTCTGTTTGTTTTATGCAGGTTTTACCATCTGCACTTTTTAAAACATACCACTAAACACTATATTTTGCAATACTTTTTAAGAAAAAAGCCTTTTAAATACAACATTTTGTGGTCTTTTTTATGTAAATCATGTTAATTTTAAATGATCAGAGCTGTACGGCATCGTTCATAAGGTCGAGGAGATCATTCAGCTGGGATGAGAACACTGTTTTTAAGTCTGCTTTCTTCCTGGGCTTAAAGAGGATATTGCCTACTCCGTATGCAACCTGTATCTTGTCCGTCTCAAAAGAGAAATATACGTTAGTATGCTTTTTGCTGATCGCTACGAGCTTGTCGCGCCTTGTCTTATCCAGGAATACTCTGACCGCGCTTTCATCTCCGTATACGGAAAATGTACCGTCAAATACAGGATCCCCTGTCATAACCGGGTCAGGCCCCTTTGTCTTACCAAAGATACTCTTTTTTGTCTCATCACCGGGGATAACCGTGATCCTGCCGGAGTGGAGATATCCTTTTTTTATGATAAACCATGGTCCCTGAAATACAATTGATGAATAGGACGGTCCCTCGCTGTCGTTTTCTTCAAACGCAAGTGTTGTCACATTAAATTCAACAGGGATATCAAGGTACAGAGTCTTTACATAATCATGTCCTGACGCATCCGTGATACTGAAAAAATTGGCATTCTTGTAATCCACCATCTCAAAACGCCTGTTATATTCGTATTCCATATTTGGAAATACACTCAAAAGCATGGGTTTTGTATATGTATCTGCAATTTCCTTAAATTGTTTTTCTTTCTTTTTACCGTTTGCGCTCATCATACAGAAAAACAAAATCAGTACAACTACTGCAAATATTATTCCGCCCATATCACTCTTCCTCCATTTTTAATCTTATCCAGTCGTAATATTCGCCTATGATTGTAAATATTTCTAAACAAAAAACCTCATAAACACAATGTTTACGAGGTTTTCAAGGTACAGCTCGTAGCGGAATCGAAGGGCATTATTGTCCACAAACACTAATAAAGAAAGGAGTTTCACAGTCTCCATTATTTAATTGTCCATCCTATTGTCCACTTTAATGTATAAAAATCTCGCCTGTTCAGTATTATCAAATAAATATATATGTATAACAAGATATGCCTATGATTATATCTCCTAAATGCACACCATACAATTGTTGTTGATCATTCGCATAAAAATATGCTGCACACTATGATGGAATATATCAAGTTGATAGTATGCTTTTTATAGCTCAGGATATATTCGATATAGACGCATCTCTTGAATGGGGTAAAGGTTTATTCCAATATGAAGATGCTAATGAGTATCAGGGCTGGACTGAAACTAATATGGAACTTGCAATACTCAAATATATAAATTCCTGGGAGGATACTTATATGTTTGATATTCCGGTTAACCTTAGTTCGCCTCAGCTTTCGGATACACAGGTAGATGATATTATCAGAGCTATAGGAGGAGAAAGTTTATCAAAAGGTCAAAGAGAGGCCATAAGACTTGCACTTGAAGCTGTTGGTAATGGACAGTATTCGCAAGAACATCATTCGCACGGATATCTTATGTATGACTGTAACAGACCGTCTACAACAACCGGCTGGGATATTACATATGATACAACTACTCTTCTTGATACAGAACAGGGTAATACTTCTCATAGTTGTACTTGTACAGATGCATCAGGTTTCTGTTCATATATCAAGTGTAAGGGTGAAGCAGGAGCCATTTGGGATATTGATGACTTTAAGAATAGTAGCCTTACTCACTCATGGGGTGGTTGGGACTCAGCTTCAAGCTCATTAAAGCCCGGAGATATACTTATTCATTATCCGAACTTAACACCCGATGACCCTGACTACTACAAAGACGATAATAGTCATCATGTAATGGTTTACATAGGAACTCCGTCAGAAGACCTTGTTCTTACTTGGATGGGATTAGACGGAACATTGGATTTCTATTATACTGATGAAGCCGGTGGTGAATATATGGACATAGGTGTTTACAATGGACTTATGACACCTCATGTAAAGAATGTGCTTATATTTAAAGCCGGTGAACCTATCTTTGTAGACTGTACAAGACTTGACCAGACAGGTAATATTTATCTTCGTGGTGGTGTATCTGCCGACAGAAAGATAAATAACTCAAATGTAGGTAGTTGGAATACATACGGATACTTCTACTATGCAGATGAGCTTATGATGGAATACATTGACAGTGGTGACGATATGTATTACTATCGTCCGACATACTAAACAAAAAAAGAGGGCTTAATAGCATCGGCTATCAAGTCCTCTTTTAATAATGTTTAAATGATTACTCTATTACAATGTCGCCGTAAGTAACAGTTGCCTTACAATAATCTACCATTACCACTGTTACATCGCCTGAATAGAAATTTTCTTTAGACCAATTTTTCAAGTTGAGATTAGATTCTACAGCTTTTTGCCATGCATCATCAACCTCAGGTGTTATCGTCAGAATGTTACCATTGAAACTGAATGTTACTTCTGTTTTAGGTCCAAGCTCAAAAAGTGCTGGGTCTGAAATCGTTAATGCTGAGTGAATCCATGAACATAAAGTTTCATCAGGCTCTTTTCCACCAAGGTCTACATTCTCGGCTACAACCTCTGTATCTTCTGTGGTGTCTGCAACTTCAACAGTTTCGTCATTTGTTGCTGTTTCTGTTTCCTGAACTGTATCAGCAGCTGTAGGTGTATCTGCATTCTCAGTATTTCCACAACCGGCAACAGTTCCAATCATCATTACTGCAATTAACATACCTAAAATCTTCTTCTTCATAATTCTTTTCTCCTTATACGATTATGCCGATTTATTCGGCTTTGTTTATCTTACATGTACATTGTATCATGCTTAACATGTTTCTATAACATGTTTTTATACCATATTATTCATTTTAAATCAACCTTATAATTAAAAAGAGGTGATCAGATTATGACTAATTTGGTATTAAGAAAGAAAGTCTCCCAACCCCCGTAGTGCTGCTTGAATTAAACTCACATCCAAAATAAAAAATCATTCACCTTTTTTGAAAAAAAATGCAATAAAAAACCTGCTAACAGAAATTCTGTTAACAGGCCATAATCTTGATTGTTTATCAGTGCTTATATATCCACTCGTCTATCTGTTCATCTGTTATCAAGCCCTTTTGCTTCAATTCTTCCATTTTCTTTGAAACTTCCTTGAATTTACGCTGAGACTCTTTTATTTCTTCGATTTCTTCAGGAGTTTTTCCTTCGGTCATCCACGCCGGAAGCTCAATATCTTCTTTTTCTTTGCCCTCTACAACCTTTCTTGTACCCGATAAAATTTCAAGGGCCTGAGTAGTCTGTTCCTGGGCCAGTTTTATATCCTGTATCTCCTGTTTAAGTCCGGCAATTTTTGCTTTCTGCTCTTTAACATGCTCCTCAAATTCTTCATCAGTCATATTCATGACTTTATCATTCTTGCTGAACTCGTCAAAGCGTCTTAAAGCCTCTTTATCATAATCTATGTATGCCTGATTATCAGACTCTTTCTGACCCGGTTTAAGCTTACCGCAGACTTTCTCACGCTGCTGTCTGGAATACTCTATAAAAGCCTCCCACTGAGCTCTCTGCTCAATGTATTTGCTGGCATCACGGTTCAAATACTCGATGATTTCAATTAAATCACTTGCCATATTTTCAAGGAACCGCGATTTAATATTGGCATTTTCCAGAGTATTAGTTGTAATATCATCCAAACTTAATCCGGAAAGATTAGCTTTCTGAAGAAAACTTGGATACATTCCTGTTATTTCGGCAAACCTGCAAGCATATGCATTGCGAAGAGAATAATAACGCTCGAAATCGTATGTCAGTTTAAGTGGAACCTCTGATGTTTTAATACAGTCAGGCATAACATCATCTACTACCCACCCGTCATATTCATCATATTTAACAATGTCAAAAAAAGGAGCCTCTTCTTTAGCCTCTATGTAAAGACACTCATTTGTATCTTGGTCCCAAATAAACATAAAATCGGCAGTATCATCAGTATAATATTTAAGCCTTTTTTCATTATCTTCAGGAAAAGGCGAAGACTGACTTGCCAAATATTCAAACATAAGCATAAAGAAATGCTTATCTGTAACCTTTTCTACAGCAGGATACATTCTTTTACAGTAAGTCTCAATAGACGAATCCGAAATAACTTCACTTAAATTTTGAAGAGTTGCATCACTTCCGTCTTTTGCCGGCCAGCGACCAAACTTTTCTTTAAACATAAAGTTAAAGAACATTTTTCTTACGCCGGGTGCTATCTTGTTCCACTTTTCAGAAGCTTCAGTACACTTATCAGAATCCCAGAAAACATGATTATTCATGTCACTGTATATGCGTCTTGGGTCTGTAAGAAGAGGATTATCTTTGCTTGGATTTACTGTATAATGAATAAGCCACGGAAGGTCTACATCTTTCTTGTCTTTAGGTATAGCCGGATATTTGAATTTGCTGAAAAAGCCCATTGTTTTTCTCCTTTATAAAAGATATACCGGACTGTCCGATTTTCTTTACCTTACATACCAACTATCATCTATAACATATTTCTATAACATGTTTTTATACCATATTATTCATATTAAATCAACAGTATAATCATCCCAAAAGAGGTGATTAACAAATGGCTAATTTAGTATTAAAAAGGAAATTACCCAAAGAAGACGACGGCTATAAAACTTTTTCCATAAGAATAAAAAACGAAATAGTTGACAAACTGGATGAAATTTCAATCCAGACCGACCGAAGCCGAAATGAATTGATTGGAACTCTGTTGGAATTTGCGTTAAAAAACTCAACAATTGAAGAATAATGCGATTATTACAAAATGGCATAACAAAAAATACACGCATAAAAAAACGGTCAAATGACCGTTTTTTATTTGCCCCTTCCGGGCTGTAAAAAGATCGATGCTTCAAGGTCTTAATGATTTGAAGCTATTGGATGAGGTTTTAGCGAAAACTGCCATAAGACAATATAAATAAACTTTCTTATAAAATATGTCTTGTTATACCTGTACACAATCGCAGAAAACAAAATCATATAGCACATTTTTCAGAATAAAAAAAGGTGCATGTTGCACCACTTTTATAGAATAAAAAAGGGAAGACTTTTCATCTTCCCACAGACTGAAGACAAACCCCATTTTTGAAAAAAGTCTTAAACAAAAATGGGGTTTGTCTTCAGTCTGAAACGGTCTATAGGACCGTTTTTTTCTCCACCCTTAAAATATTTTAGGCAGTCTCCTTACATTCATTTTTGTACTTGTAATAAGTATTCCTAGCCACCTTAACTATAGCCATCACCTCTTTGTCGTTCAAAGTTCCTTCAAAATCCTTGGAATACTTAATAATTTGCATTTTTATTTTTTCTGCCTTTTTTACCTTAAGTTTTTGACCTTTTTCATTTCCAATCCGTTTTCCGAGTCTTCTGGCTGTTTCCATTCCTTCGCTTGTCCTCAGCCTCAAATCATCAACTTCCTTTTGACTTTGCTGAAAGGCAAGGATTATCTGCTCTTTGGCCAGGTCTCGAGTGAGCCCGTTTAACGCTTCCTGCATCTTATTCAGAAAATTATCGGTAGCTTGATTACCGGTCATGCAAGATATATCAATTTGTCTCGAAACTGATGTCCGATATACATCTGTATTAACATAAGGCTCCTTAAGAAAGACTAAATTAATCCCTTTATCCATTAAATCAAAGTACACTGTAACCCCTTCTTCTGCATTTCGACTCATACGGCTCACCGAGTCGAAAATAATCGTATCTCCTGGCCGTACTAAATCCAGAAGTTTTTCCCATTCTTTTCTACCTTTCATCTTCCAACCGGTATATGCCTCTTGCTTAAGAATCGCATCAGGATATGATGCTAATATGTTCCGTACCTGTCGCTCAATGTTCTGCGTCGGTCTGGAAATTCTGCAATAACCGTAATTCATCTTACCTCTCCTTTTCAGTCTTAAATTTAAGGAACCTTATTTTTGATAATATTTTTTTCATCATCATCCAGCATAGAATTCTCACTTTTGATACAAATTGAATTGACCTTACTTTTAATACTGTCATCGTCAATAATACTTTGCATCTCTTTGATGATTAAATCTAATCTTTTTTTCATCAGATTCAATTCAGAATCGTTATATTGTATCAATGCTCCCGATAGTGAGTAATCAAACGAACTAAATGCCACTTCCAATCGCTTCATCTTTTCAGCATCCTCTTCGCTAATCCTTCCTGATCTAATCAGCCGATTATACTCCGGAAGAATCTCAAGCTTAATCATATCAGTCAGTTTTAAAAGCTCACTTTTTCTTTCCATACCAAATCACCTCCTCAAATCGCCCTTTCATCTAATTTTTGCCGAGATTTTTTCGACACATTCCTGCACCCAGGCCCAAAAATCATCCAAAAGCCCCCTTGCGACAATAAATCGCATTGCATCATCTCTTACAAGTGCCACCTTACGATTTGCTGCCTCGTTTACCTCAGCATCGTATTCAGCTCTTCTTCTATCCAGTTCAGCCTGGTCTTTCGCCAATTTTTCTGCTTGCCGTCTTGTCGCTCCCCTTGTCTGCTCAGCCAGAATTAGTTCCTTTTTAGCCTTTTCAATTAGAGGCTTTTCTTTCTGGTATTTTTTCTCCGTCTTTTCGAGCTGCTCAATTCTCCCCTTTTTTACAATAACACTTCCTAAGGGAAGGTCTTTTATCGCATTAAATTCGTTTTGCTTTTCATTAATCTTTTTATTTAACTGATACTCTTCAACAGATAGATGCTCAGCTTTCTTTCCGGCCATAGTATGTTCAACCAAATAGCCGTATTTATTGCAAATGTCCTCAAGAACTTTATTCTCCTGCTTCTCCCATAGCATCTGAGCAGTAACAGACGACTTATCGCCCACTATCCCTTGTTGTTTTAAAGCAGCCGTTAAGGAATTCTGGACCTTCATCCCTCTTTTCTGCTCCGTTGCAACCGGTATATATGCCGTATGTATGTGGGTGCCTCCTTTCTCGTCTTTATGCAAGACCTGGCAGACAACGTGCAAGTGAGGATTTCTTTCTTCAAAGCCTTTAGCGTGTTCCATCAAGATTTTTTCCTCATCTTCTTCAGGGACAGGGTTATACATGCTCCCTACTTGTGTAATAAGTTCATAGATTGGGTGCTTTGCATTTTTCGAAGACTTTTCTTTTGCTTTTATTTCCGAAAGATAGTTTTTTATTACTCTGTCTTTTTTCCCGGATGATATCTGTTTTTCATTGTATTCCTTAAGAGCTTCTCCAAACAACTCCTTGTATACATGAGACAAAGTGCCCCTATTAATTAACACCACATGTTCCTTGGAGGTATCTATCCTTAGTTCTCCCGGGTGCCGTTCTGCCCAAGCTTTATTTTCTTTTTCGATTCTCCAGGTCTCTCGCAAATCGTGAGCAAGGTCAACGGTCGAGCCGTTATGCGTGCTTATTGTTATAGCCATATTCAATCTCCCCAGTACACTTTTTCTCTACTATCTCTCCGAGATAGTAACTCAATACTACTTTGGTGATTCTCCCCAAAGGTATTTCGCCCTGCGGGGCTGGGCCTGATGCTCAGCCCAAAAGCAAGGCACATGTATCCCCCCTATAAATATATGTCTACCGTTAGTTTGATTTTTATGAAAAAAGGGAGAAAAAATCGCTCTCCCTCTTTAGTCATATATGCACCGAAATGTGCCCTGCCTCTTTCACAACGACACCTTCCTTGTTTGTCATCTTTTCATCTGCCTTTTCACGTTGCCGATATACATCTTCAATTCGGTCAATCAATAATGCTGATGTCCTTTGAATAATCGCCATGGCTTTCTTCATCTCTGTTAAGCCTTCATCCGAGGACCATGAGTTAAGGTATCCGAAAGAATACTGACCGATATCCTCTGCCGTCATCTTATCCCCCAGAAGGTGCTTCATAACTACGAACGCCACACTCTCAGCCTCTGTCTCCTTAAGCCCTCTGCTGGCGCCCTTATCAGTACCGTTAAGGTCCAAGGTTGCATGTGTTATCTCATGCAGGCACGTGTGTATCTTATGATTAGCTGACATGTCCTTATCAACGACTATCTTCTGTCCCACCGGACTGTAATAGCCATTTGCCTCGCCTTCTACATGCTCAAATGTTAATGGTACTGGGGAGATGTCCTGCAATATCTTTAAAAGGTCTTCTGCTCCTTCAACTGAACCATTAAGCCTTGTACAAATCTCAGGGAGCTCTGCTCCGGATGTTTGACCGACATCAAAGGTATATCCCACCTTAAATCCCTGTTGAACATGGCAGACCTTTTCCTTTTGAACAGTTCCATCAGCCGACTTAATAACATTGCCGTTTTCATCTAGTTTAGGCTCGTATGCATACTTCTTATATGGTGTCGGACATATGATTTTAATGCCCTTTTCGCCCTTATTAACTGTCCTATCCATCGCCTTCCAACCCGAGAAAGACTGGCACATAGTTGCCGTTCCCTTCGTCTGCATAGCTATTAGAAGGCAATTATTAAAAGAATAATGGGGCATCCGGCTTTGAAAATCCAGATATTCTATCCACTTGTCAGAAGACCTGAAATCCTTAACTCTTTCTTCCAGAATCTTTGTTAACTCTGATATCTTTTCTTTGTCCTGCTCTGTCATCTTCATTTACCCCCTTTGCCTTAATCCAATCAACCGTATCCTTAACATCACGGGTACGGAGATATGCTGCATAAGTATCTTTAATCTGGTCAAATGTCATCATTGTCATTTCCTCCTCTCACATATGTAAACTGTGTCGCATTTCGTCTGCTACTCTTGCTTCCTGCGACTGACACGGGTTACTGATTTTCAATGTCTGTGCATCTACATGGTACGGATGCGATCCCAACACTTCCTCCGGCTGAACTTCGTTAGCATTGACCTCCTGAATCATCGTTGCAGCCTGTTCCGGACTCATCGTGTCTACACTGACGCAGATCACCTCGTGCACGGATGATGGGATGATATAGTAGTCACCGCCGATTTTCTCTGCCACCTGCTCACGAAGATTTTTGTTCACAAAAATGTCTCCGGCTCCATAAAACTTGTTCTCATTCGTGACAACCAGCATCGTATGATCATCTGTCCCGAACATCTCCTCAGCCTGATCAGAAGAGACCCCCATGCTTTCCGCTAACATATCCCTCATACTCTTAACAACATGCTGTTCTGAATTTGCATTCTTAACAGCGTGATCGATCACCTCAGTCGCCGTATAACCCATTCGTGCCGCCAGATCATTACTAATCCGTGTAGATGCGTCCTCGGACACCTTATAAGATGCGATAATCGAAAGATCTCCGTGGATATCCCGGTGCGGCACTGTTTTGAGTAATTCGGCATTCTGTTCACGACTCACTACGCGCATCGTGATCTGTGACGGATCCGGGTGTTCCAGAAGGTCTATCACTCCTCTGGATGTGAACGGTGCCTTCTCCGCCTGTACTTCCAGTGTCCTTGCCACTCTGGAAGCAACATCTTCGACCGTTGCTTCGCCATCCTGGATCATCTGGATATCCTGATCAATGTAGACGTTACTTGCCAGCCCATCGCTACCGCCAGAAATGGCGGTCAGCTCAACTCCATTGTTCTTGACTACATCTGCAAGCCGCACATCAATCTCGGTCTGCCCCAGTTGCTCCTGAACCACCTTCAATACCTGTTCTGCTAACATCTGCTGTTCCTCTGTTCTCATCTTTGATTTCCTCCTTCGCTTGTTCTTTTGCCTGTTTTACTTTATCCAAAAGCCCTTTATAGTAAGGGTCTTTGAAAACGAAACACTTCTTGAGCCTTAAATATCCTGCTCGGTTCGAAACCATGATTGCCTCACCCGTCTGCGGAAGCGACATCAGATCCTGTTCACGCACGATGTCATCCTGTTCGTAGCTAATCGTATTTTTTTGAGATAATCCGCCACCAGAGGCCGATAACTTGCGTTTCATATACTTTCCGCACCAGCCAATGATTTCCTTGCTCGTTTCACTATCAGAACTGTCTAGGATGTACTTGTATGACATATTGCTGACCATATCTCTTGTCTGATCCTTGCCCATCGTTTCATACAGTCCGGCAATTGACTGGCAACAGACCAAAATGGTACACCCCTTGCCTCGTGCTCCAATGCGGAGACACTGGCTTAAAAGCGGCATCGGGGCACCAACACCCGCCAAAAGAGCCACCGTTTCATCCAGGATCATCGCAAACCGCTTCCTATCCGGATCCGCTTCATGCTCCGGCAGTCCCATCATCCAAGAAAGAAACTGGTTGAAAACAAGGAACACCAACTGTCCCCACTGCTGGAGCTTGTCTTCCGGAAGACAAAGATATATACTCCGCTGCAGCATATCCTCCGGGCTTGCTTTGCGAGGATTAGTTCCGAGGCACCACTCGAGATCAGGATTTGTAATAAACTGCACGATCTTCAGCGATAGGTTCATGTCCACACTGGTCAACGTCTCATCCGCCATGTCTTGGAAATTGATCACATCCGTATATGCCGTGCTTCCCGGCATAGCTGTCGATAAAATCTTCTCTATGATTTGCTTTATGTTGTCAGATTTGATGGCACGTATGATATCCGGAATCGTCCGCAGACCCTCCTCTTCATAAAAGAAGGTCATTGCCCCACGGAGTAACTGCTGTGCTGCCTGTGACCACACGGCATTATCTCCTTTCGGGATGGGGATGAGGCACATTGCAATGATCTCCATTCGCTCATGAATCTCTGCATCTGTTGAGCTATCCGTCAATCCATAGAACGGGTCCCATCCATAGCCCTTCTTCCTGTCCATCGGATCTAGGACGATGACTGTTCCTAACGGATTATCAGGTCCGTATATTTCCTCCGGCAGTACACATCGCGCCAGCAATTCTCCTTTGAGATCCAAATTGCACGAACAGCAGTTCTTTTTGTTATTCGGATCTATAAGAAACTCCTGAATGATAGTGCTACTTTTTGCCGTGCCAGATCCACCTTGCACCAGTATTGATCCGGGTTCATCTACTCTCTTGCAGACATACATTTTTCCTTGCTTACCGAAAACAAATCCTGTCGGGGTCTTATAGAGCATGTCCGCCGGTACCTTTGGATGCAACGCCTTTGCCCGGCCGTCATACTCCCTATTTTGGTACTCAGGAGTTGACGTTTTGTTTATCCAGGACAGCACCCAAGGGATACACGAAGCCCCAGCTATTGTCAGCCAAGTTTTTGCTTCCCAAACGGCATCCGGGACCATTTCACGATATGCAAGGGTGATCGCAACAAATGAAATAGGAGCGAGGATTATGCCGCTTTCAATGAGCTTCTTGAATTTCATTCTTCACCCTCCAAATTTACTCCATCTTCTGTTATGTCTTTTCTGATGTGGATGTTGCTGTCACCCAGGACAACTTTTTGTTCAAATCCAAGATCCGTCATCCATTCCAGTACGTTCTCACTGATCTTCCCATCATAATGAACACATTTATATCCGTTATCTCGTCCGTACACCCAAAGACGATCTATGATCTTCTCCAGGCTATCTTTATTGGAGATTATCAACTCATTGATCTTTAGAACGTTACAGGTATCATGATATCTAGTCTGAAATTCTATGTAGTCCTGTTCATCTACATACATGATTTTCCTTATTATCCTTTTACCGTCCCCTTCTGAGAGTATCTGCACCGCTTCTCTTTTTCTAAAAAGTCCCATGATTTTTCCTCCAGTGTTGATTAACTTTCTCTTATCTTTCTATAAATGTATGTCTATACTTAATAGTGCCCCCGAATGCAAAATCTTTCTCACCAAAAAATCCCCCCTTTATTCGATTGGCAAAGAACGCTAAACTCCCTCATAAATATATGTCTACCGTTATTTTGATTTTTATTATTTAAAAAACAGCAGGGAGAATACCCTGCTGCTTTATTAGTCATTCTATCTTTTTATACCGTTACCCAAGTTGGTAGATTCAGGTGTCTATACTTTTCGTCGAACCTATCCTTTATGCTATTCAAGGCTTCCATCGTAGCGTCGGCACAAATATCATCGTAGTCCATATATGTAGCATGTTCAGTTATTATGTTTATCAGACAATCACGCATCGCGATATATTCATTTTTTTCTCTTTCAAATTTTTCCGATACGTTTTCCGGATGGCTGGAGTATTTTCTCTTCTCAAAAGGCTCAAAGACCAATCCAGGCAAGAGATTCAGCGATTTTATCAGGTAAATTTCATACTCTGAAAAATACGACATTATGTCGTACTTTTTATTATCGATTTCGAAGAATTTATTGATTCCACAAATTAACTGATCGCAGAAAGCTTTTATCTCCGAACCCTTAAAAGTGATAAATTGTGGATTTCGCTCCAAAAACTTATCAACTCTTTTATAACAACTTTGCTTATCCGAATTATTTTCAAAATGATACTTTTTTTCCGAACTTGTTAGTTTATAAACAAGCTCTCTTAATTGTTTTCGAGTCCTTATCCTGACATCATTTGCGAAGATAAAATTTTTCCAATCAATATACCATTCCAGGTGTTCACCTTTCTGCAAGGATCCAAAATATAATTCCTCAAGCATGTTATTCTCTGCTAAGGCTACATCCTTAAAATTCAAAATACACTTTTTTAATCGATTACTCCAATCATCACCAAATAAGTCGATTAAGGCATCCCAACCGAAATTTCCTTTAACCCTTAGCTCTGCTCTTAAGTCAATATTCTCGCCATTTTCTTCTTTCTTATTGTAAATTTCTATTTCATAGTTTTTGGTTTTTGCTGTCAAACTTCTTTTCTTACCATTAATATCTTCTGAGGCGTATGTATTTTTTAAATCCTCGTTATAAGCAAGGCACTTAAGTAGAGCATGGCTAGCTTTATAAGCCAAGTGATAAGCGCCTGGAATCGAGCTATCCATCGCCATGTCAACCCGGCCAAAGCAATAGTCCGTAATTCCCATGCATCCCATAACAATTTCCACCATGTGTTTAAAATCTACACAACATCCTGCAATTACACCCAAGAAATCAAAAGATATAAAAATCTTAGTATAAGGCCTGGTTTTCTTATTATTCTTATAGCACGTGTATATTGCTTTATTAATCGCTTCATCAGGTATTCCGAATGCTTCTGCTATTTGGACCTCCCATCGCTCTCTCGGAACCTGATACGTATGAATATCGGCCGTATCAATTTTGACTTTTAACTCTAGGTCTTTCATAGCCTGCTTCTTCCTGAACGTCGTTGCACATGCCTTTGCACCTAAATCTGTCCTGATTCTTGACTGTTCATCGTTTAATTCCTTCATTCTTATTCCCTCCTAAAAATAAATGATTAGAAGGCAACAATCATTAGCCATATTATTGACTGCACAAGTCAATAATGATATAATTCATTTGTGATATAAAAGGATTGGCTGCTGACTGTGGCCTTTCTTTTTTTTGTTTCATAAATGTATGTCTACTTTTATTCCAATTTTTGGAAAAATCCCCAGATTTTCAGAAAAAAAATGATATTTTTAAATTTTTTTTATTATCTCTTCTTAAATTCGACGAATTTAAAAATCCAAAAAAATTTATTTGATATTCTTGACTTATCAAAGAAGAAAGGAGGCGTCCTCACGAATCAATTTAATATCGGTTCTTGATTTATGTGGCATTTTTATACTTATGGACGAATTATCCCTCCTTTTAAAGGACTACAAATTAAATATCCAGGATTTAGCGAGATATGGTATTATAGCTCCGGAGACTGTGAAGAATTTGGAGATGCAAATTTTTGAGTCAAAACTAAGAGAAATCTACGAAAAGGAAGGAGTAAAATATTCAGAGCCCAATTTCTTTGATGATATTCAATCTTATCGAATCCGTATTCCTAAGAAGCTTCAGGATAAATATGATCTAAAAGTTAAGTATTCAGCCAGAGACAAAGCCGAATTGATAAAAAAAGTATATATATTATTATCCGGCGAACTAAAAAAACTAAAAACCTTGAATCAGGTGTACACCGAATTGCTTTTATACGCTTACGAGAAGCAAAATCAAAAGAGCAGGTCCAAGCATACCATTGACGAACACAAGATGGCCTATGATAAATGGATTCAATCGCACCCCATCGGTGAGACAATGATAAAAGATATCACTGTACAGTGCTATTTGAGTTTTTGGGATACTTTATCAGGAAAAATTTCATCCTCTGCTAAGGTAGAGCTGAAAACAACCCTAAATCAGATATGGGATTACGCGCAGATAAAAGGATATGTCGAACAAAACATATCACGACTCGTAGAAAAGGTTGATATTGATGTCATTCCAAAAGCATTTAAGGTGCCTAAGAGCCCCGAGGACCGTGAGAGGCTTATAGAGTACTATTTAAGACTTGATACTGTTTATGGGTACTTTCTTGCCCTCATGGAGTGTTTACCGTGTCGTGTAGGCGAGGTAAAGGCTTTTAAATGGTCCGATGTTTATCTCGATGAAGAAGTTCCGTTTATAGTGGTATCACACGAGATTACAGATGATGGGCAATACGTCGCACATACGAAGGCGAAAAAATCAGCATGCAATCATACCGTTAGCCTATCGCCCCGGGCAATTAATATTCTTAAAATCGTGAAAGAAAAATATATCTTTAAGGATAATTTCATTTTCCTGGGTAAAAATGATAACTTTCTTATCACTTGCGAGCTGAATAAGAACATAAAGAAAGCTTGCAAAGAATTAGGAATAAAGAAAAGTCTGTCCACTCATGATTGCAGACGTTACTCAGCTACTCAATGCGCCATTAAGGGTATGTCAGAGCCGGCATTACAGGTCATGCACGGCTGGACCAACCGCGACACGGCACGGCACTATATCAACTATGCAGCTGCCAAGGGTGAGCAGGCAGACATAATGATTAACGTACTGAATTAACAATTGTCCACTCATTGTCCACTTTTTAAGCAAAGAAAAAACCCGTAAACCTTATGTTTACGGGCTTATAGGTACAGCTCGTAGCGGAATCGAACCGCTGATTCTGCCGTGAGAGGGCAGCGTCTTAACCCCTTGACCAACGAGCCAT
>DFKO01000131.1 GCA_002373855.1 Lachnospiraceae bacterium UBA3643 | reverse complement strand
CGGTGGGCTCGTCAAGGATGAGGATATCCGCTCCCCTGTAGAGTACCTTTACTATCTCAACTGTCTGCTTTTCTGATACAGACATGTCATATATTTTTTTATAAGGGTCAAGGTCAAAAGAATATTTGTCACAGATCTCCTTTATCTTTGACGCCGCATTTTTTAAGTCCAGTTTGCCCGGCATACCGAGGATGATATTCTCAGTCGCCGTGAGAACATCTATCAGCTTGAAATGCTGATGAACCATACCTATACCATGGGCAAAAGCATCTTTGGGAGATGCAATAATCACAGGCTCTCCGCCTATTATTATCTCGCCTTCATCAGGATAATATATACCCGAGAGCATGTTCATGAGGGTCGTCTTGCCACTGCCGTTTTCTCCGAGGAGTGACAGTACCTCACCTTTGTAGATATCCATGGAAACATTAGAAGAAGCTTTTACCTGTCCGAATGTTTTTGAGACGTTTTTAAATGAGATTGCTATCTCTTTTTTTGAATCGTTAGATTTACCGGTATCCATTGAAATTCCTAACTTATAGCATAAAGTATGGACGGCAACCATATATAAACGGCACCGTCCATAAAAAATTTTACAATATTATGATTATCAAATCAACACTTGCAGGAAATTAGTACTGCTCGTCAAGAAGTGTGATTCCGTCGATCCTTACATCAAAGTAAGGAGCTGATCTGAATTCAACTGCAGACTCATTGAAGAAACCGTCTACGATAACTTCATGATCGCCTTCGTAAGCGGGATCTGTATCAACATCAGCCATATATGTAGAGAGCTCCTCGCCGCCTACTGTAAATGTTGATATATCAAATACATGGAGTTCACCTGACTCAAGGGCAGCCTTGACCTCATTGAGCTTTTCCTCTGTACCCTCTGCTACTGCGCTGCCGAGGTCTGTAAGCTCTACAGAACCTGTAGCGATAGATCCGATGTAATCTGTAGCAAAGTCTTCACCGTTTGAGATTGCTGTGATGCAGTACTCAAAGTAAGGAGACCAGTTGATCTTTGATGATACAAGGAAAGTGTTGGGACATGCTGATGCTGTAGAACCGTTGTAAGAAACGTCATAAACACCTGCTGTCTCACAAGCTGTGGGAGCACCCATTGAATCTGCATGCTGTGAAAGGAGTACACAACCGTCGTCGATAAGCTTCTGAGCGCCTTCCTTCTCAGCTGTCTCGTCATACCATGAACCGGTAAATGTTACTTCCATGGTAGCCTCGGGAACGATAGAACGAACTCCGAGGAAGAATGATGTATATCCTGAGATAACCTCAGCGTATGTATAAGCTCCTACATAACCAACCTTGGCCTGATCTGCTGTGATCTCGCCATTGTCGATCATCTCCTGAAGCTTAAGTCCTGCAACTACACCTGCAAGATATCTTCCTTCATAGATAGAAGCGAATGCATTGTGGTAGTTTGAAAGGTTCTCTGTGTGAGCCTTTGTACCTGTAGCATGTGCAAACTGAACCTCAGGGAACTTCTTTGCAGCTTCGATGATGTAATCCTCATGACCGAATGAATCGGCAAAGATAAAGTTGCATCCCTCATCTACGAGGTCGCATGCTGTCTGATAGCACTCCTGTCCTTCAGGAATACCTGTCTTGATAACGTACTCAATACCGAGTGCCTCGCATGTAGCCTTGGCAGCATCGATAAAGTTCTTGTCATATGTTGAGTTCTCATCGTGAAGGCAGATAAATCCGGCCTTTACTACTGTCCCGCCAAGCTTGTCAGACTGTGTGGCAGCAGTAGTATCTGCAGCAGTATTTCCGCAAGCGCAGAGAGAAAGAACCATGGCAAGAACAAGAACTACGCTAAAGAGTTTTGAAATCTTTTTCATAATCTTATCCTCTCTCTTCTTTCAATTGGGCATAAATCACCCGTTAATAACTCCACGACAAATATTAGTACAATTTACTTATAATGTAAATTTCAATTTGTGTATTTTTACATTTTCGTCTTTTTTACAAAAATAATAAATCTGCCGCAAATCTCTTTGGGCAGATTTATCAATATATCTTATATGAATTTTAGTTTGTATTGTCGGATTACCTTTTAAGCTTTATTTAATATTAAATTCGGGAGCTTCGTCGATATCCTGCCCGACATACTTGCCGTCTTTTTTACGTTGCTTTACGCATTCCGTAAGGAGATACTCGATCTGACCGTTTACGGAACGGAAGTCGTCCTCCGCCCAGGCTGATATCGCATTATACAGTTTTTCGGACAGACGCAGAGGTACCTGTTTCTTCTCAGCCATTAATACAGACTCCCTGAATTAACTACCGGCTGGGCATCATGGTTGCCGCAGAGGACTACGAGGAGATTTGAAACCATAGCGGCTTTTCTTTCCTCATCAAGCTCAACGGTATGCTTTTCGTTAAGTCTCTCAAGCGCCAGCTCTACCATTCCAACTGCACCGTCTACGATAAGTTTTCTTGCATCGACAACTGCAGCTGCCTGCTGTCTCTGAAGCATTGCTGCAGCGATCTCGGGAGCATATGCAAGATATGTGATCCTCGCATCAACTATCTCAAGACCTGCATCCACAACCTTGCTCTGGATCTCATCCCTGATCCTCTTTGCCACTATCTCTGTAGAACCTCTGAGTGAACCGTCATCTGCAGTACCGTCACCTGTTGTATCGACGTTGTCTGTCACATCATAGGGATAAATCTTTACTACATTACGGACTGCTGTATCACACTGTAATGAGAGATACTCCTTGTAGTTGTCTACCTCAAATACAGCTTTGGCTGTATCCCTGACTCTCCACATAACTGCTACAGCTACTACTACGGGATTACCCAGGACATCATTTACCTTCTGCTTGCTGTTTGAGAGTGTCATTACCTTAAGAGATATCTTTTTGGTAGGGACCTCATATCCGGTAACTGTTGTGCCACTTGTGTTTACTGTAACGGGTGACCCGGGAAGCTTTACATCACCACTCTGTCCGAGCTTTGTATTGGCAGCAGGGTTAAAAGCTGTGCAGAAAGGGTTTACCCAGAAAAATCCGTCGCCCTTAAGTGTGCCGACATATTTACCAAACAGAGTGAGTACCAGTGCTTCGTTGGGCTTAAGAACCTTAAGACCAAGGAGAAGGATCCAACCGAATCCAAGGTAGATACCTATAAGGAAATTGCCGAGGTAAAAATCGTACTCGGTGCATACCATCATGCCGGGTATGGCAAGGATATAAAGAATGATGACAAGAAACAGCATAAAGCCGCCGATCTTGTGACCTCTTAAGATTTTTTCCTGTACATTTGTGTTCATAATCATTTCCCTCCTTTAAATGTATGGGTGTTTTGTTTTGATATCACAATGATATCATCAAGATTTATTTTGTCAACATGTGTTTTCAAAGTGCAAAGGGAAGGTTGTGAGATAAAAAAGGTCGGATAAAAAAATATCCCTTCTTACGCATTGCGGCGCGGAGCAGACGCTTAGCGTAAGAGGGGATATTTTTTAAGTATCACCTGACAATCTTCCCATAAAGGCCTTAAGTCTCTCATCCTCGGAAGAAAAGAGCTCAGCCGGCGTACCTTCGGCACGGATAACTCCATGCTCCATAAATATCATCCTGTCAGATACATCTCTTGCAAAACTCATCTCATGAGTAACAATGATCATCGTCATATGCATGGCAGCCAGATCCCTGATAACCTTGAGGACCTCACCTGTAAGCTCGGGGTCCAGAGCCGACGTAGGCTCATCAAAGAACAGTATCTGGGGCTCAAGCGCCAGGGCTCTCGCGATGGATACTCTCTGTTGCTGGCCGCCGGAGAGATTGCACGGATACTCTTTTGCTTTATCGGAGAGCCCGAGCTTTGAGAGCATATCCATGGCCTTTTCCTCTGCCTGCTTTTTATCCTTGCCTGCAAGCATAAGGGGCTCTGTGATATTCTTTAGCACACTGTAATGGGGAAACAGATTGAAGTTCTGGAATACGAGTCCGAAAGTCTTTCTGATCTCCTTCAGCTCATTTCCTTTAGCATATACGATATGCCCGTCCTCTTCCCTTGCAGCATATTTGCCATTATATACAAGGCTGCCGCCGTCCATGGTCTCAAGCATACATGCGCATCTTAAAAAAGTGGACTTGCCGGAACCTGACGGACCTATGACCGATACCACTTCACCCTTATTTACGGTTAGTGATATCCCTTTCAGAATCCCCAGACCGTCAAAGGATTTTTTGCAGTTTTCTATCTTAAATAATTCCATGTATTAAATCCTGTAATAATCATAATGTTTCTCAACCATTTTGCATACATGAGCAACTATCAGGTTGAAAATATAATAAAACAATCCGGCTGCCATAAGTGGCATCAGACTGGCTTCCTTGGCTGCGATCTGCTTTGCCATGGTAAACATCTCTGCTGTAGCTATAGCAAAAGAAAGGGAAGTATCCTTGACAAGTGTGATGATCTCATTTGTCATGGCCGGGAGTACTCTCTTAAACATCTGGGGCATGATGAT
>DFKO01000204.1 GCA_002373855.1 Lachnospiraceae bacterium UBA3643 | reverse complement strand
TATGAAAAAGCGGGATTTGTCTTTATCGGGAAACGGCCCGGATTTTATGACAAACCTAGAGAAGATGCTTTAATGTATAAAAAGAAAACCGATTGATGCCTTTGGCATTAGTCATTAAAGAGGATATTTATTTATGCTGGATGTATGCCTGCTTGGATGCGGCGGTATGATGCCGCTGCCATACAGATGGCTGACCTCACTGATGGTCAGATACAACGGAAAATCCATACTGATAGACTGCGGTGAAGGTACCCAGATAGCCATGAAGGAAAAGGGATGGAGCCCAAAGCCCATCGATGTGATCCTTTTTACCCATTATCATGCAGATCATATCAGCGGTCTCCCGGGACTGCTCCTTACCATAGGCAATGCCGAGAGGACAGAGCCTCTGACCATAATCGGACCCAAAGGGACGACGGCAATAGTAGGCCATTTAAGGGCCATTGCCCCGGAGCTCCCTTTTGAGATTAAATGCGTGGAGATAGAAGGAGACGAGCAGGAGTTTAATCTCTGCGGACTCAGGGTAAAAGCATTTAAGGTAAAACATAATATTATCTGCTACGGATATACCATGGAGCTTGACAGACTCGGCAGATTTGATCCCGAGAGAGCAAAGGCGGCCGGCATTGATGTCAGGTACTGGAACAGGCTTCAGCACGGCGAGGAGATCGTTCTTGATGACGGCGCTATTTTAACTCCGTCCATGGTGATGGGAGAGCAGCGAAGGGGACTGAAACTTTCATATGTCACCGATACGAGACCGACCCCTGCCATAAATAATAATGTCACAGGCTCAGACCTGTTTATATGTGAGGGTATGTACGGCGAGCCCGATTCGGAAGACAAGGCCAGGGCTCACAAGCATATGACATTCAGGGAAGCAGCCCGTATAGCAAAGGATTCGGACGTAAAGGAGATGTGGCTCACCCATTACAGCCCGTCCCTTGTAAAAGCAGAGTTTTATATGGATGACGTGAGAAAGATTTTTGAAAATACTCGCGCCGGCAAAGACGGTATGACGACCGTACTTAAATTTGAGGAAGAGTAATTCTCAGGGAGGAGACAAAAGCTGATATGGACCGTGCCAGAATAATCAAGGCAGCCATATTGATGATCATCATGGTAGTACTGTGTGGCGGTTACTACTATTATTTGTCGTCCCGCAATTCCAAAAACAATTCCGAGAAAAATGCCCAGGACCAGGCCACTGAGATGACTGCTGTTCAGGAACTCATTGCCAGGGATTCGTACAGGGAGTATCCTACGACTCCGGTTCAGGTCCTTAAATATTACAACGAGATAACAGCATGTTTTTACAATGAATCCTACTCGGAGGATGAGTTATCAAAGATGGCGACGATGATCAGGAATCTCTTTGATGCAGAGCTTGTAGCCAATCAGTCGTTTGAAAATTACTTATCAAGTCTTAAAGATGATATAGCTGTATTTAAAGGCGGCAATATCACCATATATAACTGTGAAGTTACGCCGTCCACGGATGTGGAGTATTTTGAGCACGACGGTTATTCATGTGCAAAGCTTAACTGTGTTTATACACTTAAGTCCGGCACTGTTTATCAGACTACAAAAGAAGTATTTATCATGAGAAAGGATCCGGACGGTCACTGGAAGATTTTCGGATTCACACTTGCGGAAGAATAGATATGAGTGAAGAAAAAGATGTATTAATTTTATCAATCGAAAGTTCATGTGATGAGACATCGGCGGCTGTTGTAAAAAACGGCCGTCAGGTTTTGTCCAATGTCATACATTCCCAGATCGATCTGCATACTTTATACGGCGGCGTGGTGCCTGAGATAGCTTCCCGTCAGCATATCGAAAAAATTAATCAGGTGATCAGAAAAGCACTGCTTGAGGCAGGCGTCACACTTGATGACATCACGGCCATTGCGGTTACGTATGGACCAGGACTTGTCGGAGCTCTCCTTGTGGGAGTGTCGGCTGCCAAAGCCATAGCTTTTGCAACAGGCAAGCCTTTAATAGGCGTCCATCATATAGAGGGACATATATGTGCCAACTATATCGAAAACAAAGATCTGGAACCTCCCTTTCATTGCCTGGTTGTATCAGGTGGTCATACTCACCTTGTATATGTGTCCGATTACGGCAGCTATGAGATACTTGGCAGGACCAGGGATGATGCAGCGGGTGAAGCATTTGATAAGGTCGCCAGAGCTATCGGACTCGGATATCCCGGAGGTCCCAAGATAGATAAACTCTCTGATGAGGGCGATCCCGAGGCGATAGTATTTCCGAGAGCAAAGATGGCAGATAATGAATATGACTTTTCTTTCAGCGGTCTTAAATCCGCTGTGCTGAATTATCTCAATTCATGTCAGATGGCAGGTCAGGAGATTAACAGGGCAGATGTGGCAGCTTCGTTTCAAAAAGCTGTGACCGATGTACTTACCGATCATTCAATCAGCGCCATGAAGCGCATGGGACTTGATAAACTGGCCATGGCAGGCGGTGTCGCATCCAATCGTCATCTGCGTGCATCAATGAAAAAAGCATGTGAGGAAAATAATATAAAGTTATATTATCCGTCGCCGATATATTGTACAGACAACGCTGCTATGATAGGCGTTGCCGGATATTATGAATATATAAAAGGTACCCGCAGCGGATATGATCTGAATGCGATGCCCGGACTGAAACTTGGCGAGAGATAAAAATTTAAGCGATGACTGAACAGGGATAAAAAATGAAGACTACAGCAATCGTATTATCGGCAGGTTCCGGAAAGCGCATGGGTGGTGATATGCCAAAGCAGTATATGCAGCTTGAGGGCAGGCCGATAATTTATTATTCATTAAAAGCATTTGAAGACAGCGTGGTAGATGACATCATACTGGTTACGGCAGAGGATTATATGGACTACTGCCGTGATGAGATAGTGGCCGGGTACGGATTAAATAAAGTCCGGTCTGTAGTAAAGGGCGGAGCAGAGCGGTATGACTCTGTATACAACGGCTTAACCATGGCTGGTGATGCCGATTACGTATTTATACACGATGGTGCCAGACCATTTGTCAGCAGGGAAATAATATCAAGAGGCCTTGACTGTGTCATAAAGACAGATGCATGTATAGCAGCCATGCCTGTTAAGGATACGATCAAATCTGTTGATGATGATAAATATGTAACAGATACTCCGGACAGAAAGTATTTATGGCAGGTTCAGACGCCTCAGATATTTAATCGCAGTCTCCTGCTTAAAGCGTACGATGGTATGCATAAGGATACTTCATTAAAAAATATTACCGATGATGCAATGCTGGTCGAAAATTATACGGATAAAAGGGTATCTGTATTCGAAGGTTCTTATAATAATATTAAGATAACGACAGTCGAAGATATGGTCATAGCAGGTGCAATCCTGAAAAGTATCATAAATGAGTAGTAAAAATGCCGAACAAAACACTACTTATGTAAAACGCGATAGGCTATTTTTTATAAGAATAAATATTTACAAAAAAAAATAAAATTTCTTGTTGACATCGTAAAATGAGTTTGTTATTATAACACTTGCGCCGACAAAGAGTGGCACAGACAAAAACCTGGAGAGATATCGAAGTGGTCATAACGAGGCGGTCTTGAAAACCGTTTGTC
>DFKO01000172.1 GCA_002373855.1 Lachnospiraceae bacterium UBA3643 | reverse complement strand
CTATACTGATGGAGCGCTCTATCTGATCCTGCTTTTTTGATATCTCCGCTTCAAGTTCCCTGATGCTGCCCGGCACTATCATACCGCGGAGTCTCGCTGCGCTCGATGCCTCATCTATCAGATCGATGGCTTTGTCAGGAAGGTTTCTGTCATTAATATATCTCTTTGACAGTCTTGCCGCAGCCTCAATGGCTTCGTCTGTGATGACTACGCCGTGATGCTCCTCATACTTATGCCTGATGCCCTTTAATATCTCTATGGTCTGGTCAACCGACGGCTCCTCCACCGTTACCGGCTGGAAACGTCTCTCAAGTGCAGCATCCTTCTCAAAATATTTCCTGAACTCATCAACCGTAGTAGCACCGATGAGCTGGAGCTCGCCCCTTGCAAGGGAAGGTTTTAAGATATTGGATGCGTCAATGGCACCCTCTGCTCCTCCCGCACCTATCATGGTATGTATCTCGTCAAGGAAGAGGATAACGTTGCCGCTTGTGATTACTTCACCGATCACGCGCTTGATGCGCTCCTCAAACTCACCTCTGTATTTGCTGCCTGCTACCATGCCTGATAGATCAAGAGTAAGTACTCTCTTGTTTTTAACTGTCTCCGGTACATCGCCGTTAACTATGGCTTCTGCAAGTCCCTCTACTATGGCAGTCTTGCCGACGCCGGGCTCACCGATGAGGCACGGATTGTTTTTTGTACGACGTGAGAGTATCTGGATGACTCTCTGTATCTCGTCTTTTCTGCCTACAACAGGATCGAGTTTGCCCTCTCTTGCCAGCTTCGTCAGATCCCTGCTGTATTTATCCAGGGTCTGGGTCTTGATCTGGCCGTTTCTCTGACGGCTTTTCTCCCGCTTCATCTCCTCAAGGTATTTTTCCTTCTGGCCTGTTTCTTTATATATCTCGGCGATGATCTTATTTATCGCTATCCCCATGGCCATGAGGAGTCTCACTGCCACCGACTCGGATTCGTCAAGGAGTGCTAACAGGATATGTTCCGTGCCCACTGTTTTTGAATCAAAATCGATTGCGATCTTCTCGCTGTTCTCCACTACACGTTTTGCCCTGACCGAATATTCCTTTTTTTCTTTAAGGAGTGTCTGGGTCTCCACATGAATGGACTCCTCGATCATGGACACGAGTCTCTCCTCGTCAACCTTGTTGTCTTTAAGTACTTTGGCTGCCACCCCGGATCCCTCACGGATCAGACCGAGGAGTATATGCTCTGTGCCTACGTATGAGGCATGCATTGTTTTTGATGTCTTCTGGGCAAGTGCAAGTGCTGTTTTTGATTTGTCAGTAAATTCAAGTCTCATATCATACCTATTAGTAAAAGTGCATCACATAAAGTGATGCACTCTTAATTTTATTAAATTTCGTTATGAAAATAATCTTAAAAATTATTCGTCAAAATCATCCTCATCAACCTTGGTCTCAACAGGTCTCTGTGTCTGAACCGCGCTGCCGGGTCTCCTTCTGGCCTGTACTACTCTCTGACCGTTGGCATTGATCACTACTCTCTGACCCTGAGCATTTGTAACTACTCTCTGGCCCTGAGCATTTGTAACTACGCTCTGACCCTGGGGATTTGTGACTACTTTCTGGCCCTGGGCATTGACTACGATTCTGCGTCCCTGTGCATCTCTGACGATCCTTGTACCCTGCTGACCGGCGGGAGCTGCAGGAGCTGCCTGCTGTCTGACTGTTCTCTGAGCAGGTCTTCTTACAGGCTCGTCATCCTCATCATCTTCATCGTCGTCATCTTCCTCATCGTCGTCTTCATCGTCATCATCATCATCAAATGACTTGCTGAATTTCTGGAAGAGGCCGCCCTTTCTTCTGGGACGCTCATCTTCCTCATCGTCGTCTTCATCGTCGTCGTCTTCATCGTCGTCATCTTCATCATCGTCGAATCTTCTTCTGGGTCTGGGTGAATTCATACCGCCACCCTGGTTAAGGAGCTTCATACCCATAAAGAGTGATGCGATAACAAGGAGGATACATACAATCACAAGTATCACTACTGCTGCATTTGATCCGCCCTTGCCATTCTCTGAAACACTGTCGCCTGATGCTACTGAACCTGCCATAAAGCTGGGATCGTATTTAATATATGCTCCTGAACCAGCTTCATAGATGATCCATGATGTCTCGCCTGACTCAAGCATTGCATAGAAAATATAATATGTGTCATTTGTCCATGCGGGAATCTCAGTGCCGTTGATCTTTACATATACGCTTCTGAATGTCTCAGGTACAGCTGCAGGCTGTCCGTCGCCTTCCATCGGAGTAAATGTACCGTTGCCGCCGGGAGTGATATCGCTCTGCTGATCTGCAGGCTGCTGGTCCTCAGTCTCTGTATCGGTACCGTCATCCACGGGTGTTTCGGCAGGTGCCTCATATGTTGTGAGGTACTGTCCGTAAATATATCCTGTATAGGTAACACCTGTTGAGCTGTTTGTAAATGTGACATTATACCATGTGTTGCCTGATGCATCGTTCTTTGTACCGAGTACATCGACTATCTGTCCGGTGTTAACCTGTGTAAGCTGTGTTGAATTGGAATCTGCATCCGAGCGGACATTAACATTTTCCGTCGTAACCTTCATCTGTGTGGTACTGCCATCCGATGTATCGTTTTCTTCTGTGGCAAATACCGTAATGGCCATGGCCATTGTAAGTACTATCGCCGCGATAAGCGTGGTGATAAGCTTAAATGATCTCTTTGTGACGCTTTTCATAACTATTTCCTTTCCAAAATTATTTACATGTTTATTATGTAAACTCATCAATTTTATATTCTATAACATTTTTTAAGCTTCGTCTATGGCTTTTCCGATATCATTTCTTTTATATTTATTGGCAAATGATACCCACTCCGTCGCCTCGTAAGCTTTTTTTCTGGCTTCCCTAAGGTCTGCGCCCTTGGCTGTGATGCCAAGCACTCTGCCTCCGTTTGTCAGGATCTGTCCGTCATCTGAAAGCTTTGTACCTGCATGGAAGCAGAAATAATCATCTTTTCCTTCAAATGCTTCAAGACCTTTAATGGGAAAGCCCTTGTCATATTTAACGGGATATCCTTCAGAAGCAAGGACTACACATACAGCGGCATTGTCCTCAAACTCAAGGTCAATTTTATCAAGAGTTCCGTCAATACATGCCTCGCAGACATCGATTATATCATTCTTCATCCTGGGCAGTACAACCTGAGCCTCGGGATCGCCGAATCTTGCATTGTACTCAAGTACTCTCGGTCCCTTGTCGGTGATCATGAGTCCGAAGAAGATGATGCCCTTAAACTCTCTGCCCTCTGCTGCCATCGCATCAACTGTCTTCTGATAAATATTTTTTTTGCAGAATTCATCAACCTCTTTTGTATAGAAGGGGCTGGGTGAAAATGTACCCATTCCGCCGGTGTTGAGGCCCTTGTCTCCATCCTGGGCTCTCTTGTGGTCCTGGGCTGATGTCATGGTCTTTATGGTCTTGCCGTCCACAAACGAGAGTACGGAAACCTCACGGCCTGTCATGAATTCCTCGACTACCATCCTGTTTCCCGAATCTCCGAAATGCTTATCAAGCATGATCTCCTTTACGCCGGCTTTTGCTTCCTCGAGGGTATTGCAGATAAGCACACCTTTTCCAAGTGCCAGTCCGTCTGCTTTCAGGACTATCGGCATATCTGCATGCTCGAGATATTCAAGAGCCTTGTCTGCATCATCAAATGTCTCGTAAGCAGCTGTGGGAATGTTGTATTTCTTCATCAGGTCCTTTGAGAAAGCCTTGCTGCCCTCAAGGATCGCTGCGTTTTTCCTGGGTCCGAATGTCTTAAAGCCCTCTGCCTCAAGTTTGTCCACAAGACCTCCGACAAGGGGATCGTCCGGTGCCACAAATACAAGGTCCGGCTTTATCTCTTTTGCATATTCCACAATCCTGTCAAACTCCATAACTCCTATGGAAGGATTGCACTCCGCTATCTGTGCTATACCGGCATTACCGGGTACACAGTACAGTTTATCAACTCTCTTACTCTTCTTCATGCTTGTGGCAATAGCATGCTCTCTACCACCGCTTCCGATTATGAGTACATTCATAAAGATTTGTCCTTTCGTCTTAAATTTCTCCGTTTGCGATCATATCGATTGCCTTCGGAAGTATTATCCACTCCGCTTCTTCCATAACTCTCTTCTGGAGTACTTCAGGGGTATCGCCGTCTTTGATATATACGGCTTTTTGCAGGATTATGGGTCCTGTGTCCGTACCTTCATCAACAAAATGCACAGTGGCTCCGGTTACCTTTACGCCTCTTTTAAGAGCTGCCTCATGAACCTTTAAGCCGTAGTATCCGTCTCCGCAAAATGAAGGTATCAAAGAAGGATGGATATTGATTATCTTTCCTGCATACTTCTTTACTATAGCCTCCGGCAGTACCACCAGGAAGCCTGCGAGGACTATCAGATCGGGACTGCAGTCATCGATTGACTTAAGCAGTGCTTCGTTAAACTCTTCTCTGGTGCCGTATTCCTTTGGTGATACAACAGCTGACTCAACACCGGCATTTTTTGCTCTCTCGAGTGCATATACTCCCGGCTTGTTGCTGATGATCTTTACGAGTTTGGCGTTTCTGATCGTACCGTCTGCGATCCTGTCAATTATGGCCTGGAGATTTGTGCCTCCGCCTGATACACATACAGCTACTCTTAACATAAGATAACTCCGTCACTTCCGCTCACAGTCTCACCGAGTATGTAAGCTGTCTCTCCCGCTGCCGTGATAGCCTTTACAGCCTGATCAGCATCGGCGGGATCTACTGCAATGACCATACCAATACCCATGTTAAATGTGTTGTACATCATGTGTGAATCGATATCTCCCGTCTTTTGAAGGAGTCTGAATATGGCAGGTACTTCATAGCTTGATAAATTGATTTTTGCAGTAATATCCTTAGGCAGCATTCTCGGAATATTCTCATAGAATCCGCCGCCTGTGATATGGCTGCATCCCTTTACCTTTACGCCTGCATCCTTTACAGACTTCATTGCTTTCACATAAATCTTTGTAGGCTCGATGAGGGCCTCGCCCAGTGTCCTGCCAAGCTCATCACAGTATCTTGAAAGATTCTGCTCTGACATCGTAAATACCTTTCTGACAAGAGAGAATCCGTTTGAATGAACACCGGATGATGCAATACCGATGAGAGTATCGCCTGCCTTAATATTCTGACCTGTAATGATGTCCTTTCTGTCAACAACACCTACAGCAAATCCTGCGAGATCGTACTCATCCTCAGGCATGAGTCCCGGGTGCTCTGCTGTCTCACCGCCGATAAGAGCTGCACCTGACTGCTTGCATCCCTCAGCTACACCGCTTACGATAGTAGCGATCTTCTCGGGATAATTCTTACCACACGCGATGTAATCAAGAAAAAACAGAGGCTCTCCACCTGCACATGCAACATCGTTTACACACATGGCAACAGCATCGATACCGATGGTGTCATGCTTGTCCATGATAAATGCGAGTTTAACCTTTGTACCGCAACCGTCCGTACCTGATAAAAGTACGGGGTCTTCCATATTTTTAATTGTCGCAAGGGAGAATGCTCCCGAGAATCCTCCGAGGCCTCCGAGTACTTCAGGTCTCATTGTACCTGCGACATACTTTTTCATGAGTTCTACCGACTGATATCCTGCTTCGATGTCTACTCCGGCTTTCTTATAATCCATAATGCGTTAATCCTCCGTATTATTTTTCGTAGTTGGCGTATCCGACTTCTGATAATTTTTTATCTTTTGCTATTACGGCTTCCTTCTGCTTTTTGCTGTAATCCTTGAGTTTTGCAAGGAGACTCTCATCGGACACGGAGAGAATCTTTGCTGCAAGGAGTCCCGCATTGGCTCCGCCGTTTATGGCTACCGTTGCCACAGGGATACCTGAAGGCATCTGTACTATTGAGTAAAGGGAATCCCTGCCTCCGAGTGATGTGGTATGCATGGGGATACCTATAACGGGCATCGGGAATATCGCTGCGCACATACCGGGCAGATGAGCTGCCATACCTGCTCCTGCGATGATGACCTTTACGCCTCTCTCCTCGGCAGTCTTTGCATATTCAAAGAACTCATCGGGTTCTCTGTGTGCCGAGATGATGCGCATCTCAAATGAGATACCGAGCTCTGCAAGGACGTCTGCCGCTTTCTTCATGACAGGCATATCCGAATCACTGCCCATTACTATACTGACTGTAGCCATTATTTTTCCTCCAATACTTTATCAATATAAATATTTAATTCCTCAAGTCCCGGGAGGACAAACCTGCCGCCTTTTATGATGGCCGTCCGCTCTCCGTTTTCCTTAACCGTCTCTATGAGCCCTATCTCGTCGTACGGGAGAGTCACATCTGTATGACAGTTAAAGTATGCCTTGTCGGGACTGTCCTTTCGGCATATGCTGACCTCATTGTCCCTTGCCATTATCTCCTTGCCGTCGGGATTGTAAACCTTTACATCCTCTGCATGAGAGTAGCATGTATCTCCGAATGCAAAATGGGGTCCCGTCTTTTCTGCGATAAGGATAGGCAATCTGCCGGCTATGCCCATTTTCCTACCCATGGCATACGCTCTTGTATTTGTACCAATCGCAAATTCTCCCATGGGGAGGGTCTCATGATTGTAGAGCACATTTTCTTTAAAGTACTCTTTATTTTTTTCCTCGCTGTCATAGTTTGCCAGACTGTAATCCGTGACAAATCCGTCTGTGACAGTGATTGCCAGATCCCTGTATTTAAGTTCATCCAGGAATACTTCACTCACATGAAGGAGCCCCGTCGTTCCCTTAAGGACAGGTGATGTAAAGACTTCTCCGACAGGTATATTCACATCTGCCACGCAGTTTTCAAACTTGGTCTGACTGTCCGGGTCATCTATATCAATGAGATTGATGTTTATGTCTGTCCTGTTACCGTTTTGTCCGAGGACATGGACATACTTTGCTTTATCAAGCTCATCTATTATTATCTGCTGCATATTTCTGTAGAGATAATAATCAAGGGTATTTATCTCAAGGGTCTCATCAAATACCTCGGTAAATATATCACCAATTGCAGGAGAAGGGAAAGCCATAATGGTAAAGCTCCTCTCCTCACCCTTGATATATTCGTTTGTGATCATGCCTGCCTTTGAGGTGCCCTTTACAAACAATGTCTGCTGCTGCTTTGACAGTTTGTACGCGCTCTCATTTTCTGCCGGAACAAACGGTTCCTCGCCGAATATCTCCATTACTGCAGGACCTGCATGTACGTATGCCTCTTCTTTATATTTTTCAAAAGATGCCTTCAGACATTCCAGTTTTCTGGTAAGGAGCTGACTGTCTAAAAACAGTGCCTCATCCTTGCTGTGGTCACAGTCGTACTGCTTATTGGGGTTAGCTCCGAAATAACCGACTTTCTGAACGTTCTGTCTTCTGAAAAAAGAACTGCCTGCTCTGTATATGACCGGGGTTAATCCCATCTTCTCAAAATTGCTGATGGTTTTTTTTATCACTCTCTCAAAGCCGATAGGATATCTGATATTTACCGTTTTTTTCTTTGACAGGTCTTTTCTCGTAACCTCAAAACCTATCCTGTAACCTTCGGAAAAGGTATCTGCAATCTTTGCAATCTTTTCCTCGGGCTGGGCCGCCAGATACTCGGCAGTCTTTATCTCATTGTCCGTAATGTATTCACCGTATTTATATAAATATGATGTATCACCGGGATCGTATTCATCGAGGATATCAAGAGGCAGTTGCTCGCCCTTTACAAGCTCCGATACTCTGTACTCCTGTTCTGTCTCGTAATAATCACTGACATACCAGTAGATAATATCCTTAAGACTGCCTGCCAGAGCCTCATCGCCATCAGATGCCAGGTCGCATACACTGCCGTACAGTTCCACAAGGAGCTCTGCTCTCATGAGGAGCCTCTGCATCTGACCTTCAAACACATATGGAATGGCACATCTCATCTCATAAGCAGTTGCTGATAAAATACGGCCAATGTCCATGCCAAAAATATTTGTGGCATACCCGGGATTACAGTATGATGAATCATAATTGCCCGGCAGTATATCTTCATACAGTTTTTTGTTTATCTCTTTATATTCAGTGCCGGAAACGTTTTTGTCCCCAACCCTGTCAAAAACCGTCGTAAGATATCTTACAAAAGCAAACTCTGTCCCAAAATATTTATCATATCTGTCATCACCTGTATCAGCAGCGTCACAGAGTTCGTTTAATTTTTCTTTTATCAGTTCATATCTCTCTGCGATAAAATCTTCGCATTCTGTATATTCCTGTTCTGCTTCCAATTGCTACGCAGCTCCAATCACTATGATAATCACGCCGAGGATTATGGTCACCGTATTAATGACCAGTCCCACAGACGGAAAAAAGGCAAAAGCACCCTTTTTAAACCTGCCTACAAGACCAAGCACTATCCCGGCAATAGCGTAGAGAAACGAGAGCGCCATGATAAATGCATACCGCTCCGGTTCTTTCTTGCCAAGATACGGGATAAAAATCGCAACCGTCTCGGAGATAATGCCTATAAAGCCCAAAACCACAGACATTATTCCAACAGCAGGATGTTTTCTGTCGGTAAATTTATAATTATCAAAAAGTTTCATAAAACTTTAGAATGTAATCTTGCCCTTCTGAGCTATGAGTTTTGCACCCTGGATCACGAGGAGCACGCCTGTCACAACTCCGACTACAAGGCTGACTACACCGAGAACTATACTGCAGGCGCCTGAAGCAGCCATTACTTTATATGTCTTTTCCTCTTCCATGTCACATACCGCCTTTCTTACTTTGATGCTCCGTATATTTCATAATATGCATCAATCGACTTTTTCATCTCATCATCGATGAGAACTCTTCCGCCGACTTCCTTATTGTAGAGATACTCTGTCACCTCAGCCATTGTAACGATAGCTGCTGCATCGAATCCGTATGTCTCCCTGATCTCGTCAAGAGCGCTTCCGTCAGAATGGAGCCCCTTCTCCATACGGTTTAATGAAACAATGAGACCTTTTATTTCAACATCTGCCTGAGCTTTTATAATGGGATATGTCTCCTCGATTGATTTTCCGGAAGTTGTAACATCCTCAATCATAATAACTCTGTCGCCATCTTTAAGCTTTGAACCGAGAAGGATACCTGTATCACCATGGTCCTTTACTTCCTTACGGTTTGAGCAGTATCTTACATCGATGCCGTAAAGTTTTGAGTATGCGATGGCTGTGGCAACACCAAGGGGAATACCCTTGTATGCAGGTCCGAAAAGGACGTCGAAATCATCTCCGAAGTTGTCATGTATAGCCTTTGCGTAATACTCTCCGAGGCGTCCGAGCTGGGTACCTGTAACATATGCTCCCGCGTTCATGAAAAACGGAGACTTTCTTCCGCTCTTTAATGTAAAGTCGCCGAATTTGAGGACATCGCTCTCAACCATAAAATCTATAAACTGCTCTTTATACTGTTCCATGATTACTCTCCTGATAATGTAATGAAAACGGAATAATTTACCCTAAATATGCTACCATAACTCGCCTGTTTTTTCAATTTTTAGGCGAGGGCAGATACTATGTCCTCTTTCATGTCAAGGACTGCCGCTCTGGCTGCGTCGCCGTAGTTTGCAGGACCGTACTGTGCATATTTTTCCTGCTTGTATGCACCTATGATGCCTCTTGATGAGTTGACGATGGCACCGAGACCGTCCTTGTTAAAGAAATGCACGAGGTCTGCTCCCTTGCCACCCTGGGCACCGTATCCGGGTACGAGGATAAAGCTCTTTGGCATAATATCACGGAGGACTTTGCCCATCTCAGGATATGTTGCTCCGACAACGGCTCCTACGTAGCTGTATGAGTCGCCCATACAGTCTGCGCCCCACTCGGCTACTTTCTCGCCTACCAGCTCATATAAAGGTCTGCCGTCAATTATCCTGTCCTGGAACTCTCCGCTTGAAGGATTTGATGTCTTTACGAGTACAAATATACCTTTTTTCTCTTCTTTACATACATCGATAAAGGGCTTTACGCCGTCTGTACCAAGATAAGGGTTAACAGTCACAAAATCCTCATCAAATCCCTTAAACTCTTTTCCCTCTATGGTAACCTTTCCGATATGTCCGAGAGCGTAAGCCGTCGATGTCGAACCGATATCACCTCTCTTTATATCACCTATTACCACGAGACCTTTGCTCTTGCAGTAGTCTACAGTCTCTTTAAACGCAATGAGTCCGGGGATACCGAATGTCTCATACATTGCTATCTGGGGTTTTACAGCCGGTACTATGTCATATATCGCATCAACTATTGTCTTGTTGTACTCAACTATCGCCTTGGCCACGCCGTTTAAATCAGCACCGTACTCGTCATAATTTTTCTTAAGTACATGCTTGGGGATAAGAGCAAGTGTAGGATCGAGACCTACTACGATTGGTGCGTTTGTCTTTTTGATCTTTTCTACAAGTGTGTTTATCATATTCTTTTCCTCCGATGATTATTACCCTTAAAAAGACCGCCCCGGCTAGAGGGCGGTCTTTTATAATTCTGACCATTAATTACATTGTTGTCAATACGGTTTCTTCCGCATATTTCTTAATATTTGAGGCATTTACAATCTTTCTGCTCTCATCTCCGTTTACAACTACCAAAGTAGGTGCCTGGCGGACTTTGTACTTAAGAGCCAGTTCTCTGTTTTCCTCTGCATCTACAGGGATGTAGGATACATTTGTGAGGTAGCCCTTTGCAAGCTTGCAGTTAGGACATGTCTTTGTGGTAAAGAGATATCTGATCTCGTTTGGTACTTCCATCTCGATCTGTGTATCGTCTTCATCTATGTCTGTAAATGTAACCACCCTGCTTGAAGGTCTCTTGAGTACGGAATTGTCTATGTCATATTCAACACGGTTTTTGTACTCCTGAAGCTTACCGTCATTCCAGTTCTGTACAGGCCTGTAGTATCCTGTGATACGGCTGTAGATTTCAGTCTTTTTACCACAGTGAGGACATTCCTTAACCTCACCTGCGATATAGCCGTGCTCACTGCATATAGAATATGTAGGAGACAATGTATAGTAAGGAAGCTTGTAATTCTCAGCAATCTTTCTGACAAGATCTGCTGCCGCCTTCCAGTCAGGGAGTTTTTCTCCGAGGAATGCATGGAATACAGTCCCCGATGTATAGAGGGTCTGAAGCTCATCCTGGATGTCAAGGGCATCAAATATATCTGCTGTGTAATCAACAGGCAGATGAGATGAGTTTGTATAGTAAGGAGTATCGCCCATATGACCTGCTGTCTTGATATTGGGCCATCTCTTTTTGTCATGCTTTGCAAGACGGTATGTAGTACTCTCTGCGGGAGTAGCCTCAAGGTTGTAGAGGTCTCCGTACTGCTCCTGATAATCCGAAAGTCTGTCTCTCATGTGATTAAGGACTTCCTTGGTGAACTCCTGGGTCCTCTTGTCTGTCATGTCGGCCCTGAGCCAGTTGGCATTAAGTCCTACCTCGTTCATACCGATAAGACCGATGGTAGAGAAGTGGTTATCAAACGATCCGAGATATCTCTTGGTATAAGGATAAAGTCCCTCATCAAGAAGCTTTGAGATAACGCCTCTCTTTATCTTAAGAGATCTGGCTGCGATATCCATCATCTTGTTGAGTCTCTTATAGAAATCATCCTTGTTTGATGATAAGTATGCGATACGGGGCATATTGATCGTAACAACGCCTACCGAACCTGTACTCTCGCCTGATCCGAAGAATCCGCCTGTCTTCTTGCGAAGCTCACGGAGGTCAAGACGGAGACGGCAGCACATTGAGCGGACGTCGCTGGGCTCCATATCCGAGTTAATATAGTTAGAGAAGTAAGGTGTACCATACTTGCTGGTCATCTCAAAGAGCAGTCTGTTGTTTTCTGTATCAGACCAGTCAAAATCTCTTGTGATTGAATATGTGGGAATAGGATACGGGAATCCTCTGCCGGTGGCATCACCCTCGAGCATGGTCTCGATAAACGCCTTGTTGACCATGTCCATCTCAGCCTTGCAGTCCTTGTACTTGAGATCCATCTCCTTG
>DFKO01000125.1 GCA_002373855.1 Lachnospiraceae bacterium UBA3643 | reverse complement strand
CTCTGTCCTTAGGCTCTACATCGTTTACTAATCTGTCTCCGATACGAAGCTCACCTGAAGAAATATCCTCAAGTCCTGCGATCATACGAAGTGTTGTTGACTTACCGCATCCTGAAGGTCCAACGAAGATGATGAACTCCTGGTCTGCGATCTCAAGGTTGAAGTTCTTAACGGCTTCGAATCCGTTAGGGTAAACCTTGCAAATGTTCTTAAGTGATAAACTTGCCATTTCTGCCTCCTGAATAATTTATAGTTTTGAAATACCAAAGTGCCTTCTGACACTCACTATCAAACAGTATAATATTTTAGATTTTTAAAATCCATTGTGCCTATCCCCAAATTGTACGGAATTTGATGGGCAAAATGTATACTGTATATTATATTATAGTTATAATAACCACATTTTTCAAGATGATATGGTTATTTTGTTCCCTGCTCATTCTTCAGTCTGCGGAGCTGCTCGTCTATGCCTGATGTATCCACATCCGGCTCTACCGAAGGCGAGTCCCCATACTTTGCTACAAGATCTGCACTGATGCCTGTCTCCAGTTCTTTAAGAGCTTCCTGATAATCAGCCTCATACTGAGCCTTTTCTTCATATTCCCTGATCATCTGATCCCTGCCATCATTTGTACTCATGAGAGCATCTGCATTTTTAAGTCTCGTCTCAAAGGAAAGCAGGTCTGCTTCAAGTTTATCCGCTATCCTCTGCATTTCATTAAGGGCATTCTGGTATCCGTCTCTGATCATCACAAACCGCTCCTTTGTACTTTCAAGTTCCTTAATCTTAATGAGTTCTCTCTTTGCCGATTCATCATCGCCTTTTGCGACAAAAGCTTTTGCGTCATTCTCGGCATACTTTATCTTTCTGTCGGTATCCTCAATCTTTTCATCAAGTTTTCGGATTTCCAGTTTGGTAGTTGCCACCGTGCTCTTGTACTTTGCCAGTTCTGAGCGTTTTTCCTCCATAAACTGGGCTATCTCTACCTTATCCTGTGCATTTGGATTTTTCTTTTTTGATGAAAGTGCAGCAAATATCGCAAGTGCAACTATTATAAAAATCCCGATACCCACGACCAGACTGGCTATTCCGGCAAAATGCAGGATTGTAGCTATGATTCCGGTTTCCGGCCCTTTTAACAACGCTAACGCACCAAGTATCAGCAATATGACTGCGATTATGCCGCCTTTTCCTTTTCCACTATCCATAAACATCCCCTTCTAAAACAAAATATGAGATTTGTTTTTCCAAATATTAATATAACATATTTATGCTTTGTTGACTCTATACTCCTGTGGGAGTATAGCAATAATAACAGATGAATCTTTTAATCACTGTAAATTTTTAATCGCCCCAAATCTCAATATACTTCTCAAACCTGGGAAGTCTGATTTTAAGCTGGCCTCTTGTGTCGCCATCAACAATATGCTTGTTAATCAACCTGTTTCTGAATACTGCATATGAAGCAGGTGTAGACATCAGAGACTCTATTGTTTCTTTTCTACCGTCTTTAGATTTATAGATGCAACGTATCAGTTCCTTCTCTCCGGGGGTAAGGGATTTCCAAATCATATCATATGAATCTTTAAATAATATTCGCTCATAATCAGGAATAATATCCTCCAGTGTTTCTTTATCCTTCTTTTTGAAATACAGAGAGCCTATAACCTGATATGCATATGCATAACCGTTTGTTAATTCTCCGATTTCCCTTGCTTTTACAGTATCAACACCAAGAAGTTTTTCATACATAAACGCCATATCGTACTTATTAAGAGTTGTAATTTCTCTCTCATCTGCTCTCTTGAAAAATGTCAGATTCTTTTCAGATGAAAAATCTTCAATATTTTCAGACAAACCGGTTACGACGAGATATACCTGTAACCCCTCCAATATCATTGAGCCTACCATCGAGAGCAATTTTACCATCTCCGGAGTTTTCGAAATATCATCTACTCCAATTAGCACTTTGTATTTCTTCTTGTTGGCTGTCTCTATCATCTTTGTGAGCGTTGCTTCCTCCGAGTAAAAATGCTCATTATCGGCAACCGTTTTGGTAACGCTCACAGTTTCATTTCCCGACACAACAACTGCATTCCCTCCAACAGATGTTGTAGAGCCTGTAGATACCGTTTCAGTCTTTGAACTAATAAAATCCTCCATACTCATCTTGGAAATCAGGGTCTTAACAGCCTCTCCTGATGAAGACAAAGGGTATACAAGCCAGTTTTTATCCTCTTTCAGAGTCCGGATTATCCTTCCATACTCAACGGATTTGCCCGAACCACGAAGCCCGGTAATCTTATATACATATTTCGAGGAGACATCGCTCTTGAAGTTTTCTATAATCTCATCAGCTATTCCATTATCTATATATGCTTTCCCAGCTATACCGGGAGTTCTTGTAAACGGATCTGTACTCTTCATATACTGACACCTCGTAACAAATTTATCGTTTTGTGATTTCATTTATCAAACTGCTGTTTTATTTATCTTTTGTTATTAAAATGGCTTTTCGTTTATCTTTTGTTATTATTTTACGAGTTTATTTATTGTTTGTCAAAATGATTTATTTTATTCTGGTATATATTACATAATCAAAAAGCTACAATACGACAAAAACAGGTGTGGTGTACTCCCCATTACTCCCCGGTCACAATCCGCAACACCGTTTCAAATACCGGCTCGTTATCGACAATGATGACTGCCAGTTTTGATTTTGCCCGGGAGAGACCGTGGAATAATAATCGAACAGGAGACTCGTCTTCGTATCCGCCTCTGGAGCGGAGCCGTCCCTTTTCATCGTATACAAAGTCTCTGTCTATCAGCATGACTACTTTCTCAAATTCGCGGCATGTTGCTTCGCCGGCGCCGATTTCGCCTGATGCGTTTTCAATATCTGCATCTTTCTCATCCCTGCGAATGTAAATGTAATCTTCATTTTTATATCCGGAGAGAAGCCACGCCGCTTCCTCTTTGTCACATGCGTATGACACCGAAACAGACGGATATTCCTTACGCCTGTGGGCAATGTCAGAAACCATTATGTCATGGATAAATGCAGACAGCTCACTGTTCATACGGATACGGTTTGTCAGTCGGTGCTGTATAAATCCGTCTATCTCCTCAATAGATTCAATCTGCGAGAGGAGTCGCTCTTCCTCTGCAACCGCAGACTCTTTATCATATGAGAAAATCACGGGGATATTTTTCATTTTCGCATTTCTTATCAGCTCATCAAGAGTATCTCTCTGAATCCTGTGCCCCTCATCCACGAGGACAGCGCTGTAAAGTGCAAAATCAGGGAGACGCAGTCCCCTGCCGCAGTGATAAAAGTCAATCCTCTTTAATCTCTCATTCAGCATCATCATCTCTTCGGGATATGATCCAAAATGAAGGACACACACTCTCTGCTTTTCCGTCAGTTCCATAGCAATATCATACAAAAGGAGAGTCTTGCCTGTTCCGGGCAGTCCGGTAAATCCCTGGATACAGCCTTTATGATCCTTGATATTTTTGATTATCCTGAATTTAATATCAGACTGCTGACTTGTCAGGAAATATTCACGTCGCAGGAATTTATCAGGGTCGGTTAAGGGAGATATGAGGAGTTCCTCTTCCCTGAAAAGCTTCTCCAGATGGTCGCTGTAACACTTCCCCATCTTTTTAATGTCTTCGCATAGACTGTCAAAATCACTCTCAATTAGTCTGCCGCTGTTGGTGAGCCTGACTAATCTCTCACTGTTGCTGATATATGTATATGATCTGATGTTGCGTCCAAGAAGTGCAAGATAATGTCTGTTCTGGGCAAGCTGCTTTTTAATCTTTTCATCCGATACGTCACCGCTCTTAAGTTCGATATTGATAACCGTATCTTCATCCATACGGAGGAGATCAAATTCCTTGCCAAGTTTTGGGATAGTAAAGGAATAAAAGAAATCAAGATAAGATATGTCCCGTATCCTCTCATGAATTTTGTCCGTAAGACTCCGAAGCCCCCGTATCTCCCACCCTTTTACTTTAAGGAAATACTGGCGCCTGCTCATCTGCTTTTCCATACGCTGGAGTTTTGATGAATTTGTAACCCTTGTAAGTGCATAAATGTTTTCCGATATCATAATGTCGCCCCAAATTAAACTTTTATATAATTAAAGTCTACTTCAAAGTATATTCAAAGTCTACTTCCAAACAGCGCCCAAGATAAATAAAGATTTCGCCATCTTTCCCTATACGAACCTGTATTTTAAATATAAAAAACCACAGCACATCTCTGTGCTGTGGCTATGGGGAAATATATATTTATACATCAAGCTTAAGGTCGTTTTCCTTAATCCATCCGATCTTTCTTAAAATAAGTCCGAATACCCATGTGAGGACTGCGGGGAGGATAAAGCATATAAGCACTAGTCCTGCCCAGTCAAATCCTGTAATGGCATCTTTTGTACCGGCTGCTATGTCATTTACCCATCCTGTGTATACACCGATCTGACCAACCAGTCCGCATGTACCCATACCTGATGCTATAGCCTCACCGTTCATCTTCATCTGGAATACGCATGTGGCAATAGGACCTGTAATCGCTGATGTAAGAATAGGCGGAATCCATATCCTGGGATTTTTTACGATATTGCCCATCTGAAGCATACTCGTACCGATACCCTGTGATACGAGGCCACCCCACTTGTTTTCCTTAAAGCTCATTACCGCAAATCCAACCATCTGGGCACAGCATCCGGCTACTGCAGCACCTCCGGCAAGACCTGTAAGAGCAAGAGCCGCACATATTGCAGCACTGCTTATGGGAAGTGTCAGTGCGATACCCACGATTACTGATACCAATATACCCATTACGAATGGCTGCTGGTCTGTAGCCCACATGATGATCTTTCCTACAGAGCTGGCTGCACTTCCGATCCAGGGAGCGATTGCAATGGCGAGAGCCACACCTACTCCTATGGTCACGATAGGTGTCACGAGTATATCTATCTTGGTCTCTTTTGATACCAGCTTACCAAACTCTGTAGCTACAATTGCTATGATCAGTACTGCAAGAGGTCCGCCTGCTCCGCCGAGTGAATTTGATGCAGCTCCTACGGCAAGCATTGAAAAGAGTACGAGATTAGGGGCTTTTAAAGCATAAGCGATGGCTACTGCCATTGCGGGACCCGCCACGCTCTTTGCATATCCGCCGATATCAATCAGTACCTGTATGCCAAGCTGGGTACCGAGTGTACCGATGATCGTACCTACAAGGAGTGATGCAAACAGACCGCTGGCCATCGCTCCCATAGCGTCTATTAAATAACGACGCCATGTAATCTCTATACCTTTCTTTTTAAGGAACGCCTTTACCTTTCCGGGCTCCTTCTCTGTTTTCTTTGTTTCTTCTGCCATAATTAATTCTCCTGTATTATTTTCCTATGACACCTTCAGGCTCATGCTCTGTGAGTTCTGCGAGAAATCCGTGCTCCCGTAAAGTATTTTCGAGCATGTCCATGGTCTCCTGATCCTTTGTGACGATTGTATGATAATGGTATCCGGCAGTTGCCGAGGATAGTGGCGCCGACATGCCGCTCTCGATATTTCTGCAGAAATCATCCACATCTTTTCTCGACTGGATCTCAAGCTTTGCATGCATCTCACCATATACTCTGTGGTAAATAAATACATCAACTACCCTGGCTCCTAAGTCAACCATGAGATTTAGTTCTTTCTTGGTATCCTTTTCCTTATGCCATACCTTGAAAACAGCTGTGATACTGCCGGGCGTACTGAGTGCATACCCCCTCGGAGTAGATAAGATGTCGTATCCTTCATTCTTAAGGCCTCTGATATCCTGGACAATTATCTGTCTGCTCACACCGAGTCTCTTTGACATCTCGCTACCCGAGACAGGTTCCTGGCTGACTCTCAGTATGCTGATTATCTTCTTTTGTCTGTCTGTAAGTGGCATTTGTATTCTCCTTTCATTTGTCTGCTATTTTATATGACTGTATACCATGTGTCAATACTATTGTAAACTTAACCTGTAAACCAGATAAACAAAAAATATTCCCTCCGGATACTTAGTGCAAGCACAATGTATCCGGAGGGATATTTTTTGTTCATAAGTATTTATTCGATTGAAAGACTCATAGGCGTGTATATGATCCCGTCTTTTTCCTGTTCGGTATCCGTATCTTTAAATCCGAGACGCCTGTAGAAATTTTCTGCATAAGGAGATGAATTAACCGTTATCATCTTCTTTTTGTTTTCCTCCCGGACAAACATCGCAACATAATTGACAAGATTCCTGCCAACACCTCTGTGATGATAATGCTCATCCACAAAGAGCAGGGATATATGGGTCCTCGCTCTTAAGGATATGACACCGATTATCTTATCATCATCTACAGCCACAAACACGTGATATTCGCCGATGAGAAACATACGATACAGCTTTTCATCTGATATAAAATCAAGAAAACTGTCTACTCCCTCCTTGGAATAATCATCTGCCTCAAACTTCATAAATGTAGTCCAGGCAAGGCTCATGGCATCTTCCCACTCGTCGCGCTTTGCTTCTCTTATGGGATAATAGTGTCTTAAATCCATACTGTCACGCTCTTAGCAGATAAGTCCGCCTGCCGGCATATCTTTCTCAGGCACCATAAGAGCCAGGTTGCCGTCTGCATCCTCTGCGCAAAGGAGCATTCCCTCTGATTTTACACCTGCAAGTGTTGCAGGTTTTAAGTTGCAGAGAACCATTACCTTTTTACCAACCATCTCCTCAGGTGAGTAGTACTGCTTTATGCCGGATACGATCTGCTTTACTTCCGATCCGATCTTAACCTGAGAGCAGAGCAGCTTCTTGGACTTGGGCACTGCTTCACACTTGATGATCTTGCCTACTCTGAACTGGAGTTTGTCAAAATCTCCGTATTCTATCTCATCTTTTGCTTCGATATTGTCTACTACCTTTTCATCCTCAGCCGGTGCGATTCCGTTTTCTTTCTCATACTCTGCTTTCTGAGCCTCACGGATCTTCTCAACCTTTTCCATTACATCCTTGATATCAAGGCGGGCAAAGAGTATCTCAGGTTTTTCGCATACCTTTGAACCTGACTCAAGGAGACCGAATTTATCAAGATCCCCAAAATCTCTTGCAGGCTGGTTAAGCTGTGCAAGTATCTTTTCTGATGTAGAAGGCATAAACGGAGCGAGGAGTGTTGCGCCTATGATAATAGACTCTGTCAGGTTGTACATTACTTCCTTAAGTCTGTCTGCCTTGGCTTCATCTTTAGCGATTACCCAGGGCTCTGTCTCATCAATATATTTATTGCATCTTCTGAAGAGTGCAAATATCTCTGTGAGGCAGTCATTTACATGATAATCGTCCATCTTTTTGTCGACTTTAGCCTTGGTACCTGTCACAACAGCCTTCAGATCATCATCTACTGATTCTGTCACACCGGTTTTTGTCACAACACCGCCAAAATACTTATTTGACATTGATATGGTTCGGCTCACAAGGTTTCCGAGAATATTTGCAAGCTCTGAATTAAATCTCTCTGTAACGAGCTCCCATGTAATGGTTCCGTCGTTGTCATAAGGCATCTCATGAAGCACGAAATATCTCACGGCATCCACACCGAAGATATCGATGAGGTCATCGGCGTAAATCACATTTCCTCTTGACTTGCTCATCTTTTCACCGCCCTGTAAGAGCCATGGATGACCAAATACCTGCTTGGGAAGAGGCTCGCCAAGTGCCATTAAGAATATGGGCCAGTAAATCGTATGGAATCTGATGATATCCTTGCCGATAAGGTGAAGGTCTGCCGGCCAGAGTTTTTTGTAAAGGTCTGACGAGTTGCCGTCAGCATCATAACCGATACCTGTGATATAGTTTGAAAGGGCATCAAGCCATACGTATACCACATGCTTGTCATCAAAGTCTACGGGGATTCCCCACTTAAATGATGTTCTCGATACACACAGATCCTGGAGTCCGGGAAGGAGGAAATTGTTCATCATCTCGTTCTTCCTTGATACAGGCTGTATAAACTCGGGATGAGTATTTATATGCTCGATCAGTCTGTCAGCATACTTGCTCATCTTAAAGAAATAAGCTTCCTCTTTTGCAGGCTTTACTTCCCTGCCACAGTCCGGACATTTACCGTCCACAAGCTGGGCTTCTGTCCAGAACGACTCGCATGGTGTACAGTAAAGACCCTCATACGATCCTTTATAGATGTCGCCCTGATCATAAAAACGCTTAAACATTTTCTGTATCTGCTTCTCATGATAATCATCTGTTGTACGGATAAACTTATCATAAGATACATTGAGGTTGTCGCATATACTCTTTATCTTAGCTGCCACCCCGTCAACAAATTCCTTGGGAGTGATGCCTTTTTCTTTTGCCTTCTCCTCAATCTTCTGACCATGCTCATCAGTACCGGTCTGGAGAAATACATCATATCCGTCTTTTCTCTTGTATCTTGCGATGGCATCTGCCAGTACTATCTCATATGAGTTTCCGATATGAGGTGTTCCGGATGTATATGCGATTGCAGTTGTTATATAATACTTTCCTTTATTTTCCATTTTCCAATATCCTCCTTACTTTTAATCGGTATCGTCTAT
>DFKO01000049.1 GCA_002373855.1 Lachnospiraceae bacterium UBA3643 | reverse complement strand
ACATTTGCTCCCGAGCATTTTGCGAGGGTACGCCAGGTAGATACTATGAAGAGAAAGCAGTTTGTAAAGGGTATAAATCAGATTGCCCAGGAAGGTGCTATCCAGATATTCCAGGAGATAGCTTCCGGTATGGAGGAGATCATCGTAGGAGTAGTAGGTGTCCTCCAGTTTGAAGTCCTCAAATACAGACTGACAAATGAATATAATGTCGAGATCAGGATGGAGCCCCTGCCTTATGAGCATATCAGATGGATAAAGAATTATGAGAATGTGGATGTGGCTAAGATATCAGGAACATCCGATATGAAGAAAATCCAGGATCTTAAGGGCAGACCACTCCTTATATTTGTAAATGCATGGAGCGTCGGTATGACACTTGAGCGTAATCCCGGGCTTGAGCTCAGTGAATTCGGAAGCGCGATGTAATCATTTTAAAGAATATGAGAAATAATCATCTTTTAAAAAAATCATATAAATCCGCAGCAGCACTTCTGATAACGGGTATGCTGATATCATCTGCAGGATGCGGCGTACTTGATGCCATCCCGTCCGGAATGGGTTCTGACGGAAGGGCCGCTACAGGATCGTCTGTAACCGGGACGAATGAAACTACCGGGTATGAAGCTCCCGTTGTCGAGGAGATATATGTAGAGGAGACAGCGGCGGCCGCACCGGAAGAAGAGGCAAAAGTCGATTTCTATACGATAACTGGAGTGGATGCGGCCGGACTTGAGGCAGTAAAGGCAGCCCAGGAGGGACTCTATGCATACAGCGTCATGGATGAGAGCCTCCACAATCTATACGCGGAGCTGGTGACTATCATTGAGGAAGAGTCAGAGGGTGTAAAGATATCCACAAAGGATGCTGATGAGCTCAAGTATGTATTTCAGTGCGTGTTTAACGATCATCCGGAGTACTACTGGATAGACGGTTACTCGTATGTGAGACATGAAAACAACGGCCAGACAATATATCTGACATTTACCGGAAAGTATATTTATACTCCGGAAGAGCGTAGAGTCAATCAGGTATCGATCGACGCATACGTTAGTTCCTGTCTGGCAGGTATATCCCAGACGGCGTCAGATTATGAAAAGGTAAAATATGTATATGATTATCTGGTGAATCATACAGAGTACGACCTCGGGGCTCCGGATAATCAGAATATATTATCGGTATTTTTATACGGCAGGAGCGTATGCCAGGGATATGCCAAGGCTATGCAGTATCTGCTGGGCAAGCTCGGTGTCCCATGTACTATGTGTGTCGGAACGGTCATCACCGGTGAGGGTCATGCATGGAACCTCGTCAATATCGACGGTGCATATTACTATACTGACGTAACATGGGGCGATGCCAATTATCTGTTTGACTCTGCGGCCATGACAGGCGCAGGCAGCGACACGGTTAATTATGATTATCTGAATATCACGACAGAGGAACTGTTAAAGACTCATACGATAGACAATGTTGTGCCTATGCCTGCATGCTCGGCAACCGCGGCCAATTATTATGTAAAAGAAAACCTTTATTTTACATCAGCAGATCTTGATCAGGTCGGCACGGCTTTTGCAGGTGCTGCGGCCAGGGGAGACGATGCGGTGACTCTTAAATGCTCCGATTATGATGTTTTCTCAAAGCTTTATGATGAGCTGATCACAAATCAGAAGATTTTTAATTACCTTTCCGGGGACAATGTATCATATTCCATGAGTGAGGATACATACAGCTTTATCTTCTGGTTGTAGATTTAGGATGATTAATTTGATATAATTATTAACTGTGGTGGTTGTTCACCGCTATAGTGTTATAAATATTATTGGAGGTAATTTATGATGGAAGCAAAGGATACAAACAATATTGAGATTCCCATGGACCAGGAAGGCGTGGGTAGCGTCCAGATAGCAGATGATGTTGTGGCTATGATTGCTTCACTTGCGGCTACCGAGGTTGAAGGAGTATCGGCCATGGTAGGCAATATTTCCAACGAGCTCATGAGTAAGGTGGGACTTAAAAAGCTTACAAAGGGCGTTAAAGTTGATGTATACGACAATGTGGTCAAAGTTGACCTCACTATAACTCTTGAGTACGGATTCAATATCCCCAAGACCTGCCAGAAGGTTCAGGACAAGGTCAAGACAGCTATCGAGACCATGACAGGCCTCACTGTTTCTGATGTAAATATCCGTATTGCAAGCGTTAAGATGTAATAAAGTGGGTATATTTATGAACAGACGTACAGTCAGAGAACAGACATTTAAATTACTGTTTGGCGCCGAGTTCCATGATCTCTCGGAGATGGATGAGCAGACCAGATTCTTCTTTGAGGAGGAGAGCGAGGAGCGTGCGGTGTCGGAACCTGAGGTTCAGGAGAGATTATCGTCGATCTTAGAGCTCCTCCCTGATATAGACAGGGATCTTGAAAATGCCATCACAGGATGGGGCAGGGATCGTATAGGAAAAGTCGAGCTGGCTATTTTGCGACTGGCAGTATATGAGATGAAATATGATGACAGGGTTCCTGAAGCAGTTGCGATAAACGAGGCTGTGGAACTTGCCAAAAAGTACGGTCAGGACGGCGCGGGCAGCTTTGTAAACGGAGTGCTCTCAAAACTCCTCACTCATCCTGACGAAAAGTAGTATCAGTATGCCCTCTACATATTCGGTTTCACAAATTAACAGCTATATTAAGAACATGTTTGCCCAGGATTTTTTTCTGGGCTCTGTTTTCATTACGGGGGAAATAAGCAATCTTAAATATCATCAGACCGGACATGTATATTTTACACTGAAAGATGAGGGAGCAGCCATAAGCTGCGTTATGTTCTCATCAGACAGACAGCGTATGACATTCCGCATGGAGGAAGGTCAGAGCGTCATCGTAGGAGGCAGTATATCTGTGTATGAGCGGTACGGCACATATCAGATGTATGCAAAATCCGTTAAGTTAAGCGGAGCGGGGACTCTTGCGGAAGAATTTGAAAAATTAAAAGCCAGACTTGCCGAGAGCGGCATGTTTGACGAGATGTATAAAAGACCCATACCGAAATACATAAAGACTCTCGGCGTGGTCACAGCTCCCACAGGCGCAGCCATCAGGGATATCATAAATGTGGCAAAGCGCAGAAATCCGGGGATACAGATAATACTCTATCCGGCGATCGTTCAGGGAGACCAGGCACCCTTAAGTATCATCACCGGTATCAAAGCTCTTGAGAGATACGGAGTCGACGTGATGATAGTAGGCAGAGGCGGAGGTTCGGCAGAGGACCTCTGGGGATTTAATGATGAAAATGTGGCCAGAGCCATATTTGACTGTGACGTGCCGATCATTTCGGCAGTAGGTCACGAGACGGATTTTACCATCGCGGATTTTGTGGCATCGATGAGGGCTCCCACACCATCGGCTGCAGCAGAGATAGCTGTGACAGACATGGCAGAGACCATGCGCCATATTGATTCGCTCAGAAAAAATCTGACGATGAGCTTTAAAGTAAAGTTTACCGACATGAGGCAGTCTCTCGAGACCATGAGACACTCACTGATGAGACTGTCACCGGAGAGCAGGCTTAAGGATCAGCGATACAGGCTGATGACCGTGGAAAATGATTTAAACGCCCTGATGTCAGGCAGGGTAGACGAGGCAAAGCGAAGGCTTGAAATCGATATAGAGAGATTAAAAGGTTTATCACCCCTTGATAAGCTGAGTCAGGGATACTCCCATGTGGCTGACAGCGAGGGCAGGACAGTAAATGATGTATCGAAAGTAAAGAAAGGCGAGAGCCTGACGATAAGTGTGAGAAACGGACGGATATATGCAACCGTCGATGAGGTGGAACATGGCAGCAAAGAAAAAAACAGCTGAAGAAAAAAATACGGAAAATAAGCTGACCATCGAGGAATCTTTTGAAAAGCTTGAAGAGATCATCGAAAAACTTTCAGACAGCGATATATCACTGTCAGATTCTTTTGAACTCTACTCAAGAGGTATGAAGATGGTAAAAGAGTGCAGCAGCGAACTTGATATAGTTGAGAAGAAAGTCATGGCTCTGTCTGACGACGGAACACTTGAAGAATTTGAGTAGGTAATATGATGGATTTTGAATCGCGTTTAAAAGATCTCGTAAAAGAGACAGAAGATATTATTTATAAATACAAACCGGCGGAGGAAGGCTTTGCAAAGACTCTCTATGAGGCTATGAACTACAGCTTTACCGCAGGTGGCAAGAGGCTACGTCCCCTTATCATGCATGAGACATTCAGGGCTTTTGGAGGAGAGGGAGATATTGTTTATCCCTTTATGGCAGCCCTTGAGATGATACATACATATTCACTCATTCATGACGATCTCCCTGAGATGGACAATGATGATTTACGCAGGGGTAAGCCCACAAACCATGTGGTATACGGTCAGGCTATGGCAGTTCTCGCCGGAGACGGATTGCTTAATCTCGCTTTTGAGACGGCCCTTAAGGCAGGAGATGGCAGAAGAGACGAGGAACTGGCAAGGGTGTTTAAAGCATTAAAGGTCCTGGCAGCTAAGGCCGGTATGAACGGGATGATAGGCGGCCAGTGCGTTGATGTTGAGGCTGAGAAAAAAAATCTCACTCTCTCAAAGGAACAGCTCCTCTATACATACGAAAACAAGACAGCAGCTCTCCTTGAGGCGTCCCTCATGATAGGCGGTATACTCGCGGGAGCAGACGACCGGGCAGCAGGCAGCCTTGAAAAAGCAGGCAGCAATCTGGGACTTGCATTTCAGATACAGGACGACATCCTCGATATAGAGAGTACCGACGAGGAGCTTGGCAAGCCTGTGGGAAGTGATGAGAAAAACGGCAAAAAGACGTGGATATCATACAGCGGTCTGAGTGAAGGAAAGAAGGATCAGGCGGAGATGTCGGAGGAATCATTACGCATACTTAAGTCATTTTATGAAGATGAAATAATAAAAGATGCTGATGCATTTGACTTTTTACAGGAACTCATTAAGAGCCTTGTAACAAGAAAATCTTGATCATGGGATACGGATACAGGTATGGCAGATTTTGAAAAATACAGGATATTACCTTTCATAAAAAAGGAAAATGATATAAAGAATATTGATAAGGCGGACTGGCCTGTGCTTGCCTCGGAGATAAGGGATTTCCTCGTAAGGTCCATATCGGAGACAGGAGGCCATTTGGGCTCAAATCTGGGCGTAGTGGAGCTCACCATGGCTCTTCATTTATCTCTGGATCTCCCGAGTGACAAAATTATTTTTGACGTGGGTCATCAGTCATATACTCACAAGATACTGACAGGCAGAAAAGAGGGCTTTGACAACCTGCGCAGATATGGCGGCATGAGCGGATTCCCCAAGCGCGCCGAGAGTCCCTGCGACTGCTTTAATACGGGACACAGCTCGACATCCCTCTCAGCAGCCCTCGGTATGGTCAAAGCCAGGGAGCTGGCGGGAGAGAAAAATACCATCGTCGCTGTCATAGGTGACGGATCGCTCACCGGAGGCATGGCATATGAAGCTCTCGACAATATGTCAAAGCTTGAGTCAAACCTCATCATCATAGTCAACGACAACGATATGTCCATATCAGAAAATGTCGGCGGCATGTCCCAGTATCTGAATGATATCAGAACAAAAGAGTCATACCTTGACTTAAAGGACAGCATATATTTAAGCCTGGCAAAGACCAAGTCAGGTGAAGGCCTGGCCGAAAAGATAAGAGCCATAAAGAGCGGTATCAAACAGCTCGTCATACCCGGTATGTATTTTGAAAATATGGGTATCACATATTTAGGCCCCGTAAACGGTCATGATATAAATGCGATGATGCAGGCCATAAAAGAAGCAAAACGTGTTAAGAAAGCTGTCATAATCCACGCAGTCACAAAGAAGGGCAAGGGCTACGGACCGGCGGAGAATCATCCGGCGAGATTCCACGGAGCAGAGCCCTTTGAGATAGAGACGGGTATCCCGAAAAATATCAGGACAAAAGCGAACTACACAGACGTATTCTCTACAGTGATGTGCAAGATCGCGGAGGATAATAAGAGCGTGGTGGGTATCACCGCAGCCATGGCAGAGGGAACCGGATTTAAGAGATTCAGAAACAAATATCCCGACAGATTTTTTGATGTTGGTATAGCGGAAGAGCATGCAGTCACATTTGCAGCCGGTATGGCAGTAGGAGGATTTATTCCCGTGGTTGCCATTTACTCATCATTTATCCAGAGAGCCTACGATCAGATACTTCATGATGTATGTCTCCAGCAGCTCCCTGTCGTATTTGCCATAGACAGGGCGGGTATAGTAGGATCTGACGGCGAGACCCATCAGGGTATATTCGATCTGTCATTTTTATCATCCATCCCGGGTATGACACTCATGGCTCCTAAAAATAAATGGGAACTGGCAGATATGCTAAAGTATGCCATCAGATTAAAAAAGCCTGTTGCCATCAGGTATCCGAGGGGTACGGCGTATGACGGACTCCAGGATTACAGAGCCAGGATCGAGACAGGCAGGGCAGAGATAATATATGATGAACCCGACAAGAAAAAGGGTGTATGTCTGGTAGCAGTCGGCAGTATGGTAAAGACTGCTGAGGCCGTCAGGGATATGCTGAAGGAAAAAGGTATAAAGGTATCCCTCATAAATGCCAGATTTGTAAAGCCTTTTGATAAAGAGACCATAAGCGAGGCCGCAAAGAATACAAAGGTTCTCGTCACGATGGAGGAAAATGTGATAACAGGCGGATTCGGAGAGCAGGTCCTTGAGGAATTAAACGACAGGGGCATTACTCACGAGCACTTTATCAATATCAGCATACCCGACAGATTTGTGGAGCACGGCAACTGCGATATCCTCAAAAAAGTTGTTGGTATCGATGCTGATACAGTATTTAAAAAGATTACGGATGTTTTGAAATAATGAAAGAGAGACTGGATATTCTTGTCCATAAAAAAGGTCTGGCCGATTCAAGAGAAAAAGCCAAGGCACTCATAATGGCAGGTGTTGTATTTGTCGACGGTCAGAGGGAAGACAAGCCCGGCGCTGTATTTGATGATGAGACAGCTGATGTGACGGTAAAGGAAAATCCGTTAAAATATGTGAGCCGCGGAGGATTAAAACTTGAGAAGGCCCTTAAGGTGTTTCCCATAGATCTTAAGGATGCTGTCTGTATGGACATAGGTGCATCGACGGGGGGATTTACCGACTGTATGCTTCAAAACGGTGCATCTAAGGTTTACTCAATCGATGTAGGATACGGTCAGCTGGCCTGGAAACTGCGAAATGATGAGAGAGTAGTCTGCATGGAAAAGACCAATTTCAGATATCTGACTCCTGCGGATATAGCCGATAGAATAGATTTTGCATCATGTGATGTGTCATTTATATCTTTGTCAAAGATATTAAAACCTGCATTTGATCTCTTAAAAGACGGCGGCGAGATGGTATGTCTCATAAAACCCCAGTTTGAAGCCGGCAGGGAAAAGGTCGGCAAGAAAGGCGTAGTCAGGGACAAGGCCGTTCATGAGGAAGTAATAAATGATGTAATGGGATATGCCGTTGAGGCAGGATTT